>JAFGKK010000008.1 GCA_016928575.1 Anaerolineales bacterium | reverse complement strand
GTCTCTGCCCTTTCCTCACCCCCAACCCCACAACCCCTTCCCCCTCTCCTGACTTATGCCAGGAGAGGGGGAAGGGGCCAGGGGATAAGGGTGAGGATGGAAAAGGGCAGGATTTCATTTCAATATTACTGAGGCTGAGCAGATACGAGATTATGAACTGACGCGCGGCGAGCCCCCGCTTAGCGGGGCGGGCAGCGGAGTAACCAATCATCCCTCGAAAGGGGTAAAGAGGCGTGCCTTTCGGCGAATTTTATATTCTTTGCAGGGAAAAAAAGGAAAAACGGCGCTTTGGCCTCGCTTTGCGAAGCGGGGCTCGACCGCCGTTTTCGGCTTCTAGCTGGGAATTTTTAAGGTTCAAGGCTTGACTTATTGAAGAAAAAGAGGATAATACGATTTAGTAAATCGAATTATCATGGCAAATTACAGGAAGCGCCCAACCATGGGGGATGTTGCCCGTCTGTCCGGGGTTTCCCAGACGACGGTTTCGTTTGTCATCAATGATGTGCCCAACACCAACATCTCCAAGAAGACCCGGGCGGCGGTGCTGAAAGCCGTTAAGCAGCTCGGGTACACGCCCAACGCGATGGCGATCGGCCTCCGCACCAGCCAATCCCGCGTGATCGGGCTGGTGACCGACGAGATCGCCACCACGCCTTTCGCCGGCCAGGTCATCCAGGGCGCGCAGAATTCCGCCCGCGAAAACCAGCGCCTGCTGATGTTGATGAACTCGGGCAAGGACTCCGGAATCGAGGATCAGGAGATCGGCATTTTGCTCAGCCGGCAGGTGGAGGGGATCATCTTCGCCACGATGCGCCACCGCCTGATCGAACCTTCCCCGCTGCTGTACCAGATCCCTTCGGTCCTCCTGAACTGCCGCGACGCGGGCGATTCGCTTCCGGCCGTGGTGCCGGACGAGTTCCTGGGGGGGTATCAGGCGGCCGAGGCCCTGCTCAAGAAGAACCACCGCTGCATCGGCATGATCAACACCTCGGAGGACGTCCCCGCGGGCCGGCTGCGCGAGCAAGGCTTCCGCCAGGCGCTGGCCGACAGCGGCGTCCCGGCCGAGGACGGGTTGGTGGCCTACGGCGAGGACGGCGACGCCAAGACCGGCTACGACGGAGTCCGGTCGCTCTTCGCGCGCTGCGAGCGCATGACGGCGCTGTTCTGCTTCAACGACCGGGTGGCGATGGGCGCCTACGACGCGCTGGGCCGGATGCAAAAGCGGATCCCGGAGGACGTGGCCGTAATCGGCTTCGACGACTACGACCTCATCTCCGCCAACCTGTATCCGACCCTCACCACCATGCGCTTGCCGCATTATGAGATGGGGAGGTGGGCGGTGGAAACGGTGTTGCAGATTTCCCAGAGCACGGGGGAGAAGGGAACTGCGCCGCAGGTCCTGCTGCCTTGCCCGCTGGTGATGCGGAATTCCTTATGAGGAAAGAGCAGAGAGGAGGCGGTATGCATGAATAGCCGAAAAAGAAAAGGGTAACCATGCCTTCCAGCACGGTTACCCGGGCGATAGTGCCGACGTATCCCATCAGGCGACTATCTGGACGAATTATACCCAAAAACGATCACCGCTCCGCGCGATCCAGGTAGGATCCAATTCTTCCTCGGCATTATCCTGGCTTTTTGGCAAGCATCGGACACCCCCTTCCAATCGACTCGCAGGATTTTCTTCAAATGGAGGAGGACCATGTACAGGAAACGCAAAAGCTTTTCCACGATCGCCGTGCCGGCGGTGCTTTCCATAGTTCTGGCGGCCTGCGGCACCGCCACAGCCACTCCGGCTCCGGCCACATCCGCCCCCGCGACTAAGGCGGCCCCGAGCGCGGAGCCGACCCAGGCTCCCCAAGCCGAACTGCCGAACTGCGGGACCGAGCCGGTGGTGATGAAAGCCGTCTTCGAAACCGGCTGGGACATGCCCACGCAGCTTACCGAGGAGTTCACGAAGCAGTTCCCGAACGTCACCTGGGACATCAGCATGGAGCAGTTCGCCAACCTCATCACCACGACGCCGCTGCTGCTCGCGAGCGACAACCCGCCCGACCTGATCCGGCTGCCGACAATGACCTCGTTCGCCAAGGACGGCCTGCTGAAGAACCTGGACGACTACGCGGCGGCCTTCGGCTGGAACGATTGGCCGGTGCCCCAGATCGACCAAAACCGGTTGGATGCGGACGGCATCCGCGGGTCCGGCACGCTGTATGCCATGGGCCTCAACTACAGCATGACCGGCATTTTCTACAACAAGCAGCTCGCCGCGCAGATCGGCATGACCGAACCGCCCAAGACGGTCGCCGAGCTCGAGGACCTGTTCGCCAAGGCCAAAGCGGCCGGGCTCTTGCCGATCATGGAGTGGGGCAGCGCCAAGAGCGGCATGGGGCTGGCGTTCCCGCTCCAGAACCTGATGGCCGCCTTCGGACCGGTGGAACCGATCAACGAATGGATCTTCCAGAAGCCCGGCGCGACGATCGACACCCCGTCGAACCTGGTCGCGGCCCAGCACCTGCAGGACTGGATCGAGAAGGGCTACTTCCCGCCCGACATCAACGCCATTGAATACACCGACGCCGCCGACCGGTTCGGCAAGGGCGAGGGCGTCTTCACCTTCAACGGCGACTGGCAGAACGGCGGCTACGATGCGGCCATGCCCGGCAACGTCGGGTTCTTCCTGATGCCGCCCGCCGAGGAGGGCGGGGGGTATGCCGCGATGTCCGCTCCGCTGACATACGGCATCGCCGCCACCGCCAAGCATGCGGATTGCGCGGCCTTCTTCTTCAACTGGGCCGCCACCAACGACATCGCCCGCCAGATCAACGTCGACGGCATGGGATCCAACCCCGGCGGACCGGCCGACGCCAAGATGCCGATCGTCAAAGCCGGCTCGGTCACGTTCGACACGCTGGCCGCCGGACCCAGGTTGAGCGGCGCGATGGACTTCATCGCCAACGCGACGAGCTCGATCTTCGCCCAGGGCTGGACGCCCGAGCTGCAGAAGATGGTCGGCGGCAAGCAGGACGCCGCCGGGTTGCTCAAAGCCGTCCAGGAAGAGTACCTGCGGGAACTGGCGCAGTAGTTGGGGAATGAGGAACGCGCGATGACGATGCCCACGCCTATCCGATCCGTTGGGAACACCCCGGGGACGTCGGGCAACCGTCATCCCGTGACGGAAACCTTCCGGCGGATCTTCCGGCACCGGAGGATCCGCCGGGAGGACGTTGTCGGCTGGCTGTTCGTCCTGCCGGCGCTGATCATGTATGCGGTGTTCGTGCTTTTGCCTTTTGCTTCGACTATCCGGTACTCGTTTTATAAATGGAACGGTGTCGGTCCCGCGACCTGGGTCGGATGGAAGAACTACGTGAATATCTTCCAGGTTCCCAACCTGATCGGGACGGTTATCAACGCGTTCTGGCTGGTGGTGTGGTTCAGCTTCATTCCGGTGAGCCTGGGTCTCATCGTCGCGAGCGTAATCCACCGCACGGCGACGGGGCGGTTCGGGACGGTCGCCCGGACCGTTCTCTTCCTGCCCAATGTCATCCCGCTCGTCGCCGCCGGCATCATCTGGGGCTGGCTGCTGGCGCTCCCGGGGTTGATCAACCAGATCCTCAAGACCTTCGGACTCGGCGCGCTCGCCCGGGCCTGGCTGGGCGATTTCGACACGGCGCTCCCGGCCGTCGGCGTCGTCGGAATTTGGGTGCTGTTGGGATTTTGCACCGTCCTGCTGTTGACCGGCGTGTCGAAGATCGACCCGGCCCTCTATGAATCCGCGCGGATCGACGGCGCCGGCTGGCTCCGGGAGTTCGCCGCGATCACCGTCCCGCTCCTCCGCTACGAGATCGGCGTGTGCCTGACGGTCACCGTGGTCGCCGCGCTGGCCGCGTTCGACATCATCTGGGTCACGACGGCCGGCGGACCCGGCAGCTCGACCTCGGTCCCCGGGATCCAGATCTACATCCTGGGGTTCACCCAGCGCGCGATCGGCCCGGCGTCGGCCCTGGCCGTCCTGCTCATGGCCCTCGTCGTCTTGGCCATCATCCCGATCCAGTACCTGACCAAGGAGGTCAAACAATGAAGGTCGCCCGCGGCGAGTTCTGGGTGGGCCGGGCCCTGCTCCTGACGCTGATGGCGTTCACGATCCTGCCCTTCATCAGCATTTTCATCACCGCGCTGCACCCGTCGGGGACCGTGCCCAGCGGATTCGAATGGCCGGCGGACCCGCAGTGGATCAACTTCGTGACGGCGTGGAACCAGGCGGAAATGCCCAAGCTCCTGGCGTCGAGCATTTATCTTGTCCTGGCGGTCGTGCCCGCGGCCATGGTCATCTCGACGATGGCCGGGTATGCCATCGGCCTCCTGAAGATCCCCGGCTCGCACGTGCTCCTCTTCCTGTTTGTGTTCGGGCTGACGCTTCCGTTCGCGGGGTTCATCATCCCGATCTACTTCCTGGAGCGGGCGCTGGGGATTTACAACACCCGGCTGGCGATCGTGTTCCCGCTGATCGCCCTTTACATGCCGTTCGCCGTTTTCTGGATGCGGGCCCACTTTGTCAACATGCCGGCTGAGATCTCGGAGGCGGCCCGGGTCGACGGCGCCAACACCTGGGATCTGTTCTGGCAGATCCACGTCCCGCTCGCGCTGCCGCCGGTCACGTCGCTCGGGATTCTCATGGCGATCTGGACCTGGAACCAGTTCCTGCTTTGCTTGGTGCTGGTCGAGGACCCGACCCAGCGGACGATGGCCGGAGCGCTGGGGGCGTTCCAGGGCCATTATGCCAACAATGTCCCCCTGTTGTGCGCCGGCACGATTCTGATCCTGGTGCCCACCCTCGTCGTGTTCGTGATCTTCCAGCGCCAGATCATCGCCGCCCTGCTGCAGGGCGCGGTCAAGGGCTGAGCGGCGGAAAAGCGGGCGCCCGGTTCGCGCCGGGATCCGCGGCGGAAGCCCCCGGAGATCCATCGGCATCCGAGGAAAGATGAAAGGTGACGTAATCGTCCTTGAGGAGCATCACCGAAAAGCCGGCGCGGCCATTGCATCGGCCCTGCTGGAGAGGGTGGTGGAAAAGCCCGGCCGGTTCTCGATCTCGGTCGCCGGGGAATCCGGCTCGGGGAAGTCCGAGACGGCGGCCGCACTTTCGGAAGCGCTGGCCGCGCGGGGAATCCGCACGGCCGTGTTCGGCCAGGACGATTATTTCGTCCTGCCGCCCAAGTCCAACGACCTCCGGCGGCGGCAGGATCCCGAATGGCTCGGCCCCCACTGCGAAGTGCGCTTCGATCTCCTCCAGGCCAACCTCGATGACGCCCGCGGCGGCGCGGCCCGCGTGGTCAAGCCGAGCGTCGACTACGACGCCGACTCGCTGTCGGCCGAGACGGTCGACCTGGCCGGGGTGAAGGTCGTGATTCTGGAAGGCACCTACGTCTCGCTCCTCAAGCGGATCGACGCCCGGGTTTTCATCGCCCTCAGCCGGCGCGAGACTCTCGCGCACCGGACCAAGCGGAAGCGCGGACGCGAGGCCGGCGATCCCTTCGTGGAAAGCGTCCTCGGCGTCGAGCACAAGATCATCGCCGGCCACCGCTACCTGGCGGATTATGTGATCACCCGCGAATACGCCGTGATTCCCGTTCCCTGAGCGGCCGAGATGCCCCCGAAAAACAAGGTCCAGCTGATCACCTACCCGGATTCGATGGGCGGCGGCATCCGCTCCCTGGGAGCCGTCCTGGAAGAATTTTTTCCAAGGCTGTTCGAGGGCGGCATCCACCTTCTGCCGCCCTTTCCCTCCTCCGGCGACCGTGGATTCGCGCCGCTCACCTACGCCGAGATCGATCCGCGCTTCGGCGCGTGGGATGATATCCGGCGCCTCGGGCAAAGCTACGACATTCTCCTGGACCTGATGGTCAACCACATCTCCAGGAAGTCGCCGTATTTCCGCGATTTTCAGGCGAAGGGCCCGGCCTCGGAATGGGCCGACCTTTTCATCCCGCTCGCGAAATTCTGGCCGGACGGGGAGCCGCGGCCGGAGGACCTGAAGAAGATCTTCCTCAGGCGCAAGCGCCCCTATTCCACCTTCGCAATCGGCCCCGGCCGGACTCCGACCAGGCTGTGGACGACCTTCGGCCATGCGGATCCCTCCGAGCAGGTGGACATGGACTGGAGATCCCCGGCCTTTAAAAAGCTCATCGCGGAGTACTTGCGGATCTTCGCGGCCAACGGGGTGAAGATCGTCCGGCTCGACGCCATCGGGTACCTCGTCAAGAAGCCCGGCACCGATTGCTTCTTCGTCGAGCCGGAGATTTTTCAATTCCTGGAATGGATCCAGGGCGCGGCCTCGTCGCTGGGGATCGATGTCCTCCCGGAAGTCCATGCGCGGAAGGAGATCCAGCACCGGCTGGCCGAGAAGGGATATTGGATCTATGATTTCATCCTTCCCTACCTCGTTCTCAATGCGCTGTTCACTTCCTCGGCCGGCCTTTTGGCGCACTACCTCGCCCGGCGGCCCGCCCGGCAGTTCACCATGCTCGATTGCCACGACGGCATCCCGGTCAAGCCCGACCTCGAAGGGTTCTACGATTCGGCGGGAGCCCGCGCCGTGGCCGCGGTCTGCGAGCGGCGGGGAGGCAACTTCAGCCGCATCGAATCCCAGGCCCACAAGGACCCCGACGGGTTCGACGTCCACCAGATCCGCGGGACCTACTACTCGCTCCTGGGGCGGGACGACGAGGCCTACCTCATCGCGCGCGCCATCCAGTTCTTCGCGCCGGGGATCCCCCAGGTTTATTACGTGGGCCTCCTCGCCGGCGAAAACGATCTCGCCGCCGCTCAACGCACGGGCGACGGACGGGAGATCAACCGGCATGTGTTTTCCGTGGAGGAGATCGGGCGGCAGGTGCGATCGCCCGTCGTCAAAGGCTTGTGCCGGCTGATCCGCTTCCGGAATTCCCATCCCGCGTTTCAGGGCGAATTCAACATTCCGGCGGCGTCCGGCGATTCGGCGTTGCGCCTGCGCTGGTCGGCGGGCAGGGATTGGGCGGAGATGGAGGCGGATCTTAAGGAGCGCTCGCTGCGGATTGCGTATTCGGAAGGGGGAGGAAGCGCAATGTTGGATTCCGAAACCCTCTTGAATCCATAACTCAATCCGCGGAAAAGGCGCCGGGATCAGCGCGACTTTGCTTCTTGCTCAGCCCGATCAATATTGAAAAGTAACAACACCTGCTTTGCCTCCCCCGCATCCAATCCTCCCGTCACGGTCCCGCGCGGAGCGCAGGATATGCGTTCCGGGATACTTTCTCCCAGCCCATCGCTTGCGCTGGAGGGCTTTCAACAAATGCATATCTTCATCTGCAGATGTGGGGCTGGGAAGCCGGTCCCGGCGCAATTTCGGGAAAGGTGCCCGAACCTGTTCCCCCGGACACAGGCGCTCCGGGGCAGGCTCGCGCAGCGAAGAGAGGGCGGATGAGGGGTAGGCTGAGCAGATACAAGGAAGGATCCCCGTGCCTCATTCCTTGCGGCTCAGGTTTTCGAGATGCTTCCCCAGGCTCCTCGCCACGGCGTCGATCAGCTCGATTTCCCGCCCGGTGCAAACCGTTTCCTTGGCGCCGGCTTGGATCTCCCCGATCGCGATTCCGGCGGCGGTGATCGGCGTCGTATGGGCGGGATCGGGCAAAGGCGCTGAGAATTCGTCGAGCGGAATCGCCGTTCCCGGAAAGTAGGTATAGCCCGCCTTCACCCTCGCCGCCGGCGGCGCGGTCCCGGTCCGGGATCGGGCGTCCGGCACGGACGGCAGCACGCGCGGGAAGAGCGATTTAATCCGCTGGAGCAGGGGTTTTTGGGGCGACATAAGGCAGCAATTCCTCGGCCAACTGGCGGTATTGGGCCGCGCCCCGGCTGTGCGGGGCGTGGACGGTGACGGGGATCCCGGCGGCCTGGGCTTCGCGGATCTTCGTGTCGAATCCGATCACGGTGGAAAGGATTCCTTCCCCGAAGCACTCCCGCAATTGTTCGAGCATGGTCGCGTGGAAGGTCCCGCGCCGGTCGAACATCGTCACCAGGATGCGGTAAACCAGTGCCGGATTGGTCCGCTGGCGGATGTCGTGGACCAGTTCGAACAGGTCCTTGAGCGCTTGGATCGAATAGTACTCGCATTGGGTGGGGATGATCATCAGGTCCGCCGCCGTCAGGGCGTTGACCGTGAGGGGGCCGACCGACGGCGGGCAGTCGATCAGCACGACGGCGTACTCTTTCAAGGCATCTTGCCGCAAGGCGCGGCGGAGGAGGAATTCGTGGTTCGGGAATTGGTACAGCCTGCGGTCCAGGCCGAGTTGCGCGCCGTTCGACGGGATCACGTCGAGCCCCGGCAGGCCGCTGGCGAAGACCGCTTGTGCCGGGGAAGCCTCTCCCGCCATCACCTCCGTGATGGTGACGGGGGATGCGTCCGGCTCCAGCCCGAGGTTGTTGGTGAGGTTGGCTTGCGGGTCGAGATCGACAACCAGGCTCCGGCTTCCCAGTTCGGCGAAGCACCCTCCCAGGGCCAGGGCGGTGGTGGTCTTGCCCACTCCTCCTTTTTGATGGTAAACCGCCAAGACGCAAGCCATGCGATCCCTCGTCCCCGACTCATCTTCCCGTTGTTGTCCGCATCCCGGCTGACCGGGTGGTTAGGGGAGGCGGCCGCCGCCCGATCCGTCTCGCGAATCGGCCTTGCCGGAATCCGGCAGGTCGAACAGCACCACCCGCATCTCCCTGTGGTTCAAAGCGCGGCCGAGCTCGACCGCCGCCGTCCGCAAGGCGTCTTCCATCGTCGCCGTTTGTTCGATTTTTCGGCCGATGAGGTCGGCCGCTTCTTCGCTTTCCTCCGGCCGCGGAACGCCGGCCGGCGGGCGGGAGCAATGAACCGCGGCGGCCACCTGGCCGGCGATCGGTTGGAGCAGGTCGATATCCGCCTGAGTCAGGCCGTAGGCGATGTTCTGCCGGACGTACAAAACGCCGAGCACCTCGTCTCCCACGGCCAGCGGCACGGCGAGTTCCGATTTAACCTTGGGCGGCGGCGGATCCGGCCGCCCGCCGCGGTCCGAAGCGGTATCGGGGACCAGGACCGGGGCGTTGGATTCCGCGGCGCGCCCCGCCGGGCCCCGCCCTTTGGGAACCTTGTGTTCCCCGGCCTGCGATCCCGGAGCGGCTCCCCTGCTGTCGCCGGCCAGGATCAGGTGCTCGCCGGCCGCGTCGAGGAAATACATCTGCACCTGGAAGTAGTGGAAGGAATCGCGGACCTTCTCGACGACCTCCGCTGCCAGTTGCCTTTCCTCCAGCATGGCGGTGAGGCGGCTGACTTCGCGCAACGCGGCCAGGGCCTTGGTCTGGTCCGCCGAGCGGCGTTCCAGCGCGCCGATCCGCCCGCGCAGCACCCGGCACATGTGGTTGAAGGCACCGGCCAGGATTCCAACCTCATCGTCGGAGACGGCGGAAATCCGCGGCGCCAGGTCGCCGGTGGCGATCGCTTCGGCGGCCTCGGTCATGCCCTGCAGGGGCTGAACGATCCGGCGCGTGGTCCACAAACCCAGAAGGACGGCGGCGCATGCCGAGGCGGCGGTGGCAATCAGCGCGACCGTCAACACCGTTTGCAGCGAGATCGGCGCGGAGGCGAACCGGGTCAGCCCGGCCAACACGATCCCGGCCGCTAATTGGGGACCGACGGCCAAGCCGATGCAGGTCAGGAGGATTCGCCTGCGGATGTTCTGCCTCATGGAAATCCTTTTTTTCCCGCCGCCGTCGATTTTACTTCCGGGGCGAGTGTCTTGGCAACCGATTTGCGGCCAACGTATTCGCCGCTCCCTGGCTTGAGGCGGACGGCGGCGCGTTGATCCTTCCCGGGTCCGGCAAACTCTGCCCGGGCATCCGGATCGCAATCCGCCCGGCGTGCGGACGGATTGGCTTTAATTGGTGTTGCTAATAAAATTAACCCGAGGTGCGCGATGGAATCCCAAGCCTTCCCCGCCCGGGCCGGACAGCCGGCCGTCGCCGTCGACGTGGTGATCTTCCGACTGGAGCAGGACGCCTTGAAGGTCCTCCTCATCCGGCGTGCCTTTGCCCCGCACCGCGGCAAGTGGGCCCTGCCCGGTGGATTCGTCGGCATCGGCGAATCGCTGGAAGATGCCGCCCTGCGCGAAATGGAGGAGGAAACCGGAGTCCGAGACGTCTACCTCGAACAGCTCTACACCTTCGGCGATCCGGGCCGCGACCCGCGCGGACGGGTGGTCACGGTGGCGTATTTCGCGCTGCTCTCCAAAGATGTCGAGGTGCGCCCCGGGGAGGAAGCCGCCCGCGCGGCCTGGCATCCGGTGGACAGGGTCCCGGAGCTCGCCTTCGACCACGCTGACATCCTGGCCTACGCCCTCCGCCGGCTGCGCTACAAGCTGGAGTATTCCGCGGTCGGATTCGAACTCCTGCCGGACGAATTCACCCTCTCCGAACTGCAGAAAGCCTACGAGACCGTCCTGGCGGAAAAGCTGGACAAGCGCAACTTCCGCAGCCGGATCCTGGAGGCGGGAATTCTCGCCTCCACCCGGCGCTACCGCACCGCACCGGGGCAGGGCCGCCCGGCCCGCCTGTACCGCTACCGCCAGAGCGCCGGGAAAGAAACCAAAGCCCGGCGGCTGTTCCCGTAAGCGGGGCTGAAAGAGTCGGCCGGGGCGGGCGGCGCCGCCGGCGACGATTCGGCCCGTCCGGTCCGGATTGCGCTCCCTTGACAAACCCGGCCGGCCGGCTATAATTAGTGTATAAATAACACTATATCCTTCCGGGGCGGGGTCCGGATCCTCCAAGGAGGAATCATGCTGGGTTTCCGGTTCATCAAGGTTCAGCCGACGAACTACATCCTGCAATACGGCGGAGGCAGGCTGGTGCGGGAGGGGGCCGGACTGTCGTTCGTGTATTTCGCGCCGACCACCTCGCTGGTCCTGATCCCGCTCGAGGGCCAGGATGCCCCCTTCATCTTCAAGGAGGTGACGGCGGATTACCAGGAAGTGGACGTTCAGGGGCACGTCGCCTTCCGCGTCTCCGACCCCAAGCGGCTTTCGAAGCTCGCCAATTTCACCCTCGACTCCTCCGCCCGCCGCTACGTGTCCGAGGATCCGCTCCGCCTTTCGGAGCGGATCGTCAACCAGGTGCAGGTGTGGATCCGGTCCGGGATCAAAAGCCTGCCGCTTACCGAGGCACTCTTGGCCGCAGACACGCTGGCCCAGCGAATCCGCCAGAACCTGCAGGGCGCCGACCTGATCCAATCCATGGGGATCGAGGTGCTGGATCTGTCGATCCAGGCGATCCGGCCCACCCCCGAGACGGCCCGCGCGCTCGAGGCGGACATTCGCGAAAAACTCCTGCAGCGCGCGGACGAGGCGGTCTACGTGCGGCGCAACGCTGCGGTGGAGCAGGAGCGGGCGATCAAAGAAAGCGAATTGAACACCGAGATCGCCGTGGAAAACAAAAAGCGCCTGGTGCGCGAGGCCCAGATGGACGCCGAACGCGCGGTCCAGGAGAAGCGCCGCGAAATGCGCGAGATGGAACTGGCCACCCAGGTCGCCCTCGAGGGCAAGCGCAAGGAGTTGGTGGATCTTTCCGCCGAGAACACCCGCCGCGAAGCCGATGCGCGGGCCTACGGAATGGCCGCGGTGCTCAAGCCGCTGGCCGGATTGGATCCGGCGGTGGTGCAATCGCTGGCCAGCGTCGGGATGGAGCCCGGCCAGCTGGTCGCTCAGGCCTTCCGCCAGCTCGCCGAAAGCACCGAGAAGATCGGCCAGTTGAACATTTCCCCCGAGCTGCTGCGCGAACTGATGCGGAAAGGAAAGGCGAGGACCGCCGATGGACCGGACGACGGAGAATAAGATCGTCCTCGTCGTCCGCAAAACGCGGCTGGACGAGCTGATCGCCCGCCACAACACCCGCTCCCAGGCCCGCTTCACCGTGGAGCGCCTGGGGGCGGATTTCTCCGATTACGAGCGGGAACACCGGCGCTACCGGGAGACGGTCGAAGAAGCCTCGCGGATCCTCTCCGGGTTGGGCCGCCTGCAGGTCCTGGACCGGGCGTTTCTGCCGAACTTTCTCTTCGGCAGGGAGGACACCATAGTCGTCCTCGGTCAGGACGGCCTGGTCGCCAACACCCTCAAGTACCTGGAGAGCCAGCCGGTGATCGGCGTGAATCCCGACCCCGCCCGCTGGGACGGGGTCCTCCTGCCCTTTACCGTGCCGGATCTCGCCAAGGTCGTCCCCGAGGCGATGGGGGAACTGCGCCAAACCCGGTCGATCACCATGGCCCAGGCCCGCTTGAACAACGGGCAGATCCTCTATGCGGTGAACGATCTGTTCATCGGGCCGCGCTCGCACACTTCCCTGCGCTACGCCCTGCGCCACGGCGGCCGCGAGGAAACACAGTCTTCGAGCGGGATCATCGTCTCGACCGGCCTGGGCTCGACCGGCTGGCTGAAGAGCATCCTGGCCGGCGCGCAGGGAATCGTGCGGGGCGAAGGCAAGGGCCGCCGGCAGACCGAGGATTCGTCTTCCTTCCCGTGGAACGCGGAGTATCTGTACTACAGCGTCCGCGAGCCTTTTCCCAGCAAGACTTCGGGGGCCGAGTTAATCTTCGGAAAGATCACGCCGAAAAACGCGCTGGCCGTCGTTTCCCACACCCCGGACAGCGGCGTGATCTTCAGCGACGGGATCGAGAAGGATTTTCTGCAGTTCCCCTCCGGCATGGAAGCGCTGATCTCGGTTGCGGAGAGGGTCGGACGGTTGGTGGTGTAGCCAAACTGAAGCGGCAGGAACAATCCGGCTTTTTTAAACCCGGCAACCCCAGGGAATATTCCGGGTCGGTGGGGGATCCCGCCCGTTTCCTTCCAAACTCTTGCCACCCTCCCTGCGCCAAGGCCGCAAAAAAGGTAAGGGATTGGAGCTGAAGTGGGCGGGCGGCGGAATCTATACCGCCGGAGGCTGGTATACTGCCGGAAATTCGGCGCAGCCGCCGGGCGGTCCCCGCGAAACGGCCGGAGGAACCGGGGGAAATCCGATCGGGAGGGATGAAAGCAACGATGACATCCGCATCAAAATCATTTCCTGGAAGGGAACCCGCAATCAGGCTGGGGGTTTGGTCGTCGTTTCTGGCCGCCTTTTTTGCAAGCGCCTTCGCCGTGCTTGCGGTCCTGTTTTCTCCGCCGGAATGGGAGGGGATGGAAGCCTACGCCCGGGGGTTGAACTTTCTCCAAATGGCGAACATGGTCCCGGTCATTTTTCTCACTTTTACCATGGCGGCGGTCATGTCCTGCGTCCATTCCCTGGCGCCGGAATCGAAACGGGTTTTCAGCTTGGTCGCGGTCGCCCTCACCGCCGCGTACGCGGCGATCATCAGCACGAACTACTACCTTCAACTGTTCGTCGTCCGGCTCAACGCGGCCTCCGGCGAGTGGGAGGGCCTCTCCCTGCTGGCGATGCCGAACCTGCACTCGGCGTTTTTTGCGCTGGAAACGATCGGATACGCCTTTCTCAGCGTCGCGACGCTGTTTGTCGTCCCGGTGCTTCCGGACGGAAAACTGGAACAATGGATTAAGGCGTTTCTCATCCTCAGCGCTTCGCTGGGATTGTTCGGGGCCCTGGTTGCGCCGTTCGACCAGCCGGTGCTGATCTTTGCCGGCCTGGGGATCTGGTCGTTGACCTTCCCCGTGGCGATGGTTTTGCTCGGCTTCCACTTCCGGCGGATGATGGACGGAAGCTGAGGTTTTTTTTTTAAACGCGCCGCCGGAAAAGTCCGGCAGGGCGGCGCACTAGGCGGTACAGTCCAACCTGAATCCCGCCTCCGCTCCGCCCGGGCGGGCCGGGCCAAGCGTTCCCCTTTTTTTACGGAAGTAGATGGCGCCCGGATCTACGTAGGCCGCTCGCAGAGGCGTCCACGAAGGTTTTTTCAGAACCCGGCAACCGAAAGCGGGAAACCATGATCGATTTTTTCAAAGGCCTTAATCTCAATCTGCACGCGCCATCCCTGGTGATCCGGGCTTTGGCCTGTGCGAAACCGGAAGCGGGAAGCGCCTGGCCGTTATCGCCAAGCCCGGATCGGCCGTCCTGGGGCGGTTTGACGGCGAGGCTGCGGAGCACGGCGGCCGGACGCTGTTGTTCGGCCCGCTCAGCCCGCCCAACGCCGCCGCCCTGCGCGGGGAGTTGGAATGGCTGCGGCCGCGTCTGTGGGGGATCCGCACCTCGGCGGGCCTCGGCGACCGCTTGGGGCTGGCCACGCCCGGACACGTGCGCGCGGCGGGCGGAGAGATCGCCCCGATTTTCGCCCAGCAATCGATCCGCGAGATGCAGCGCACCGGACGCACGCCCCAGCAGGTGATGGACGACGCGACCTGGGGGATCTTCCAGGAAGGCTGGCGCGGCGGGACCGGCGCGGATGCGGACCACCTGAAGACGGCCGACGACATCGACGCCTGCCTGGCGGCGGGATTCGTCTTCTTCACCTTCGACCCCGGCGCCCACGTCGATCCATCCGCCGAAACGGCGGATTTGGGAGAACTGCGCGAGCGCGCGGAACGACTGCCGCCCGAACTGCAGCCGCGCGCGACCGGCCTGCTCGGCCAGACCGTCGACCTCGAAGGCTCGCTCCTGCGCTTCGACGAGGGGATCCTGCTCAAAGCGGCCGTGAAATACGGCCGGGCGGTGAATCACGTGGCCAAGTTGAGCCGCCATTTGGCGCGCGCCGCGGCCGGCCGGCCGTTTGAGGTGGAGGTTTCGGTGGACGAGACCGAACAACCCACCTCGGCCGCGGAGCACGTCTACATCGCCGAAGTGCTGCGCGCCCTGGGCGTGGCGTGGAGTCAGCCTCGCGCCGCGCTTCGTCGGGCGCTTCGAAAAGGGGGTCGACTACATCGGCGAGGCCGCGGCGCTGGAGGCGGACTTGGCGGTGCACGCCGCCGTCGCCCGGCGCTGCGGACCCTATAAGCTCAGCCTGCACTCCGGCTCCGACAAATTCGCCGTCTACCCGGCCGCGATGCGCCGGACGCGGGGATTGGTCCACCTGAAAACCGCCGGCACCAGCTACCTCAAGGCCCTGCGCACCGCCGCGGCGGCCGAGCCGGAATTCTTCCGGGAGATCTACGCCTTCGCGCGGGAGCGGTACGAGACCGACAAGGCCAGCTACCACGTCTCGGCCCGGCTTGGACGCGCGCCGACGGCGGAGGCGGCCGATCTGGCCGGCTTGTTGGACCACTTGGACGCGCGCCAGATCCTGCATGTGACCTTCGGCTCGGTGCTGACTGCGGAGCTGCCCTCCGGCGGCTTGCGGTTCAAGGACGCGCTGTTCGAACTCTTGTCGAAGCACTCCGAGGCGTACGCCGCCAACTTGGAGCGGCATTTCCTAAGGCACCTGAAGCCCTTTGCCGCGGAAAGAGGAACATAATCCGGAAACCGACCCGCCGGCGACAGCCGAAAGGTCGGCGGTGAATCGGAGCCGGATCGGGAAAAAAGAAAAGCGCGGGGCCCTGCGGCCCCGCGCTTTTGGTAACCGTTTCTCTGCCGGATATTACTTGACTGCCAGACGCTCGATCAGGGCCATCAAGGCTTACGCGGCCTCGTCGACCGTCATTTCTCCAAGCGCCACCGCCTGGCCGATCAGCCGCAGCTCGTTCACGAATTCCTGGTCGTTCGGCAGGTTCGGATCCTGCGGGATGGTGCGGTCGGCGATCGCGTTGTAGATCCGGTACACCGCCGCGTCGGTCTCGGTGGCTTGCGGAGCGATGGCCGTGCGCACCTCCGGCGAGCAGGGCACGCCGCGGTCGGTGCCGAGGACTGCGCCCGCGTCGGGGCAGGTGACGAAGAAGTTGAGGAACACCGCCGCCGCTTCCTTGTTCTGGCTGTCCTTGTTGATCCCCAGGTACTGACTCATCTGGATCGCGTAGGATTTCTCGCCGCCCTTGGGAAGCGTCGTCGCACCGAGTGCGTCGGTCATGGCCGCCTGATAGCTCGCCAGCTGGTTGCTCCAGATCAGGCCGACGGCCGCCTTGCCGGCCACGAGCGCGGAGTTGTCGGTCCCGGTCTCGGCGTAGGTCGCGGTGGTGTCCCCGTCGGGGATCAGCCCGTCGGCGCGCATATCCGCCCACAGCTGGAACCATTTCTTGGCGGAATCCAGCGTGGCGTAGGATTTGCCGCCCTCGTCGGAGGTCCACAGCGGAGTGCCTTCATGGCGGAGGTAGTAGCTCATGTAGTTGGCCGTGTTGGTGCTGTTGTCGACGAAGGGGAACACGCCCGCGGGCAGCTTCCCTTTGAGTTCCTCGCCGTAGGCGATGAACTCGTCCCAGGTCATGTTGTCCTTCGGCAACGCCACGCCCAGCCGCCCCATCTCACCTACCTGAGCCATATCCCCCGCTACCGCGACCGACGCTTCCTCAACACCCGGCTCCTGCGCTGGCAGCCGGAGACCATCCTCAACCTTCCGGAAGGGATCGGAATCTTGCCGTTCCGGATTCCCTCCTCGGCGGAGCTGATGCAATCGACGGTGGAAGCCCTGCGGCGGCACCGCATCGTCCTGTGGGCCAAACACGGCGTCATGGCGCGCTCCGACGTATCGGTCAAGCGCGTCGTGGACCGGATGGAATACGCCGAGACGGCGGCGAAATACGAGTTCCTCAACCTCTGCGCGGGCGAAGCTGCCGAAGGCCTGACGGTGGAGGAGATCCGCGCCGTCTGCGCCACGTTCGGCGTTGCGCAAACCATCTTTTGAAGGCCCCCATTACCGCACCGGAATTCGAAATCCAAAACGCGTACCGCATCGCCCGGGAGCGGTACGCCGCGCTGGGCGTGGACACCGAGCAGGCCCTCGCGCGGCTGGATCAGATCTCCCTCAGCCTGCACTGCTGGCAGGGCGACGACGTGGGCGGTTTCGAAAATCCGGGGGCCGAACTCGGCGGCGGGATCGCAGCCACCGGCAACTATCCGGGCAAGGCCCGCAACGCCGAGGAGCTGCGCCGGGATTTGGACCTGGTCTACAGCCTGCTGCCCGGCGCCCACCGCTTGAATCTGCATGCGATCTACCTGGAAACCGACCGCTCGGTGGCGCGCAACCAGATCCAGCCGCGCCACTTCGCGGCTTGGAAGGATTGGGCCAAAGCCCGCCGCCGCGGAGTCGATTTCAACCCAACCTGCTTTTCGCACCCCACCGCGACCCGGGCGTCCGCCCTTCTGGGTGGAGCATTGCATCGCCTGCCGGAAGATCGGCGAGTATTTCGGCCGCGAACTCGGAACCCCCGCGGTGACGAACATCTGGATTCCCGACGGGTACAAGGACACTCCGGCGGACCGCCTCTCCCCGCGCGAGCGGCTGCGGGATTCGCTGGATGCGGTGCTGGCCGAGGACATCGACCGGCGCCACAACCTGGATTCGGTCGAACCCAAATTGTTCGGACTCGGCTCGGAGAGCTACGTGGTGGGGTCGATGGAGTTTTACCTCGGCTACGCCCTGCGCCGCAACATCCTGCTGACGCTGGATTCCGGCCACTTCCACCCGACCGAGACGATCGCCGACAAAATCCCGTCCCTCCTGCTCTTTTTGGAGCGTCTGCTGCTGCACGTCAGCCGCGGCGTGCGCTGGGACAGCGACCACGTGGTGACCTGGGGCGACGACCTGCAGGCCATCGCCCAGGAGATCGTCCGCAGCGACGCGCTCGAGCGGATCCATATCGGCCTCGATTACTTCGACGCCAGCATCAACCGCATCGCCGCCTGGACGATCGGCGCGCGCAGCACGCTGCGCGCCCTGCTGGTGGCCTTGCTCGAGCCGCGCGGGCTGCTCGCCGGATTCGAAATCGAAGGCGATTTCACCGGCCGCTTGGTTCTCCAAGAAGAATTAAAATTCCTGCCTTTCGGCGCCGTCTGGAACGCCCACTGCCTCCGCAAAGGCGTCCCCCTCGGCCTGGCGGCGATGTCCGTCATCCGGGATTACGAACGGAAGGAACTGGCCAAGCGCTAGCGGCGGTCCTTCCGGGGTGCGCGGGAGGATGGCCCCCGCCGATTATTTCAAGCACGTCACCCTTCCGTGGGATTCCGCCGCCGAGAAGCTGGACGTCATCGAGCGCCCGCTCTTCGGAAACAGCGCCGAGGCGCTGCGCCCGGCGGAGATCGGCGCCTCCTGCCCCGACCGTTTCCTGCGAACCAAGATCAAGCCGCTCTTCGTGGATTAGGACCCCGGGCGAGTGCGCGCTTCTCCCCCGGCGTTTGTTATACTTGCCGCGGCCCGCAGGTTTGCAGGCCGGAGGCGGTTCCATGTACATGATCATGCTGGTCCTCGATGATCCCGACAAGCTGGATCAGGTGCTGACGGCCTGGCAGGCCGTCGGAATCCGCGGGGCGACGATCGTGGAGAGCACCGGAATCCAGCGCCTGAAGAGCAAGCAGGTTCCGATGCGCTACATCTTCTCGGCGCCCGGATTCACCGAGCAGGGGCACCTCACCCTGTTTGTGATCGTGCAGACCAGGAAGCTGGTGCAGGATTGCCTGCGGGCGACTCAGGAGGTGGTGACCGATCTGGAAGGCCCGAACACCGGGGTGTTTGCGGCCTGGCCGCTGGCGTTCGTCCGCGGCGTGCCCGCTAAGAAGCGGGAAGGTTGACATGGTTTGGATCACCTTCATCGTCACATCGATCCTGATCGTGATCGCCGCCCATTGGCTGGCGAAGTACGGCGACGTCATCGCCGTCCGCACCCGGCTGGGGGGGATGTTCATCGGGATGCTGCTGCTGGCCGGAGCCACCTCGCTGCCGGAAGTCCTCACCACGGTGAGTTCGCTGGCCCAGGGCGTCCCCAACCTGGCGGCCGGCAACCTGCTCGGCAGCAACATGTTCAACATGCTCCTGCTCGCGATCCTGGACCTTCTGCACCGCAAGGACCGGATTCTGCGCAAGGCGGCGTTGAAACACGCGCTCACCGGCAGCGTGACGATGTTCCTGATCAGCTTGGTGGTGTTCTTCATCCTGGCGGATATCGAGGTCCGCGTCGGCTGGATCGGCCTCGACAGCGTGGCCATTCTGCTGGCGTACGGGGTCGGCGTCTGGCTGATCCGCGCCAGTCAACCCCGCCGCGAGCTCCCCGGATCGGAGGAGCCGGCCGTGCCGGAGGGGACGCCATCTCTGCGGCGGGGGTTGATCGGATTCGGGATCGCCGCCTTGGCGCTGACGGCCGTCACGCCGCTGATGGTGGGGGCCAGCGCCGAGATTGCGGAGCTCACCGGCCTGGGGACGACCTTTGTCGGCACGACCCTGGTGGCGCTTGTCACCTCGCTGCCGGAGTTGGTGACGACCGTCGCCGCGGTCAGGATCGGCTCGGACGATATGGCGATCGGCAACCTGTTCGGCAGCAACATGTTCAACATGATGGCCGTCGGACTGACGGACGTGTTCTATCTGCAAGGCCGGTTCCTGGGAGTGATCGACCCGGCCTTCCTGCTGGTGGGAATGCTCGGCCTGCTGATGACGGGGCTGGGATTGATCGGGAATTTGGCGCGGCTGGAACGGCGCGTGTTCTACATCGAAATGGATGCGCTGGCGCTGATGCTGCTCTACATCGCCGGTTTGGTTTTCCTCTACAGCCGCGGCATCGCGCATTGAGGGATCGCCGGAAGAATCCGGCGCGGCCCCTGGAAGACGCCGACTGCGGAGCACGGATTCCCCGCTCCTGCAACACCACGCCCGGCCCTGGCCGGATTATGCGGTCGGCCGGATAACAGCCGTCGGACTTTTTCGACGGCCCGTCCTTTTCGGAGGTTTGATCCGAGCTGCCGGAATCAACCGGAAAGCAGCGCCGCGATTTTTGAACCCGCGGGAATCTGCGCCCGGGCGACGGCGAAAACCTGACCTCCCTTCAGGCACACCTGCACGGCCGCGAGTTCCAGCAGGTCCTCGGCCCCCTCTTCCCGACCGGAAAACAGCGTGTATTTGCCGGTTCCGGCGTCGAAAACCCCCCATTCCTGCCCCTGGGCGTCCATGAAAAGCGTTTCCACGCGTCCTTGAAAAGCCGCCGTCAAGACGGCCGGCAAATCCGCGCACGCGCGGGGATCCCCCGCGGCGGCTAAGCGCCGGTAGGCTAGGAAGGCTTCGCGCCGGCGCCGGGTGAAGACCGGCCGCACCGCCTCCCACGCCAGGAGGTGAAGCCGCCGGTCGGATATCCGGTCGGGATTGCCCACCGGCAGGACGGCAGTTAGGTGCGGGTAGGTGTTCGCTTTGCGGTAGATCGGCAGCAGATAATCCACCCCGGCCACGACCAGCGGCAGGCGGCTTCCGCGGAGGAGCGGAATCAAGCCGCGGTCCATGCGCCGGAAAAAGCGGAGAAGATCATCCTTGCGTTGTTCCATTCCCCCTCCCTGGCCGTGGAACACCGCGGCGCGCCTTCCCCGTCCGCCGAGGTCGCCGGTGCGCGTGTGCCACTGTATTTGTTTTCCGGAACCATCGGAAGATAGGGCGTCGGGCGGGGATCCGGGA
Organism: Anaerolineales bacterium; assembly: GCA_016928575.1. Classification (NCBI taxonomy): domain Bacteria; kingdom Bacillati; phylum Chloroflexota; class Anaerolineae; order Anaerolineales; species Anaerolineales bacterium. The sequence continues at coordinate 10,435 of JAFGKK010000008.1, read as the reverse complement.
ATGGAATCGCCGGCGAGGGGCGACAATCCGTCGCGATTGCCCCAAAAAAACCGCCCGCCGTTCCGGCTGAGGGTCAGGAGGCAGAATTGGCCGTCCTCGTACAACAGCGGCAGCAGCGGGCGGATGTGAAACCGGCGCCCGACGGCCAAGGTGCGGGGCGGTCGAATTGGCAGACGGTAAACGCGCCGGACGGCGGGGGAAAGGAAAATCGCCAGGCCGTCGTTTTGATGGCGCCAGAATCCCGGAGTCCGGATCATCTCGCGCGCCGGATCGAGCGTTTCGGCCGCGTCGGAGGGGCGCATTCCCTCCGACCGCAGCTTGCGTTCGGCCGACCGGATCAGGTTCCTGAGGCGGATCGGATCCTGCTCCTTCTGCCGGCCGAAGCGGTGGGTGGGGGCGAACATCGAGACGCAAAGCCCTGCCTGAGGAGTCCGGGTTAGGGCGGGCAAATCCGATTTGGAAAACAGCATGGCTGATCCTCCCTGTGATTGTTGCGCCGGATCAATAGGAGCGCCCGGAGAAGCGGCCGGAACCCCGCCGCTTCTCCGGGTCCAAAGGCGGCCCGGCGACCGAAAAAGCACCGCTTTCGCCCGGCGCCGGACCCTGCGCGGGCGGCGCTTGCCTACGGCGCGCGGTTATCCGCCCCAGCCCCGGAGGCCTGTTCCGCGGATGTCGTCCGTCGATCGCCTTCCCAATCCATCCGCTCTCCGCAACGGCAGTTTCGGCCTTGTGAGCAATCCCGGCAGCAATACTCCCCGCCGCGGACGAGCATCGGGGACCATGTGATTTCCGCGCCGCACCCATCGCAAAAAACGGTGTCGTGGTATCGGATCATTGGCGCCTCCCAAGGAAACGGCATGCTTCCATCCCCCGTCCGGGACGGCGGAAGCCGGCCGGTCAGCCGGCCGGATGGGCCGCTTCGCCCATCAGTTGGGCGATCCGGCGGGAGAGGAAGCGCACGTCGAACGGTTTGAAGATCACGGCGTCCGGATGATATCTTCGCCGCCAGGCATCCTCCGGACGCCGGTCGACCGCGAGTATGACGGAACCCCTTCGACGCCCGGTTTGCCGTTTCCGGAACAATTCGATCATCGCGCCTTGCAGTTCCGGCTGTGTTTCCAGACTCATCAGGACAAGGATCTCCGGGCCCGTCCGTTCCAGGATTTCGCGGGCTTGCTCGAAACCCTCGGCCGGATAGATCCGCCAGCCGTTCGTTTTCAGGCAGATCGCCACCGCGTTCCTCAGTTCGGCGTCTGTTTCCACCAGGAGGATTCCGCCGTTCCGAGGGCCGGCTTCCGGTTTGGGCGTCGAAGGGGTTCCTGGTGCGGCCATCCCGTGTTTCCCGTTTCCGCCGCGCCGGTTGGCGGTTTCACCGGCGGACGACCCCGGTCGTGCGGTGCGCATGCGCCGTCTCCGTCCGCGTTCCTTGTCCTCTGCCATCCCCGGCCGAGGCTTTCATCCGGCCGTGGTGTCCGGGCGGAGGTTCTTGGCGCGCTCGTGAATCGAAGCGGCGGTGTGCTCCATCTTTTCGGCGATCTTGCTGCGGGCGCTTTCGAGGATCTTCCCGCTCGTGTTGCTGATCGAGCTCTCCAGCGATTCGCGCCCCTTGGCCAGGGCTTCATCCGCCTGGTCGCGGAAATCCGTCACCCGTCGTTTGATGTCCGCCTGCATTTCAGACCCGGATTTCGGCGCCAGGAGGATGCCGGCCAGCGCACCCGCCAAACCGCCCACAACGGATCCCAAAACGAATGCGCCGACCACCGGCAGGGAACTCTGATTGTTGGTCATGGTTTCTCCTTTCTTGAAAATGGGCTGATTCTTTAGAAAATTGCCTTGTTTCCACAATCCTAACTGAAAAATATCTCTAAAAAATCTCCAAGGTGCTAAAAAATCTTGCGAAATTCTCTCTAAAAGTGTAAATTGATTGCAGGCCTCCGAGCAGTGTTTTCATCGGCCTATTGATGCGGCGGGAAAAGGATGGGGGTGAAGCTTGCCGCGGACTGCGCCCGCAGGGGAACGACTGCTTCGTTTGGCAATCCTGGGGCGGCCTGAGTTCTCGGCGGGCGTATCCCCGACCCGGCCCGATCGGGGCCGGCACAAACCGGCTTGGATCCTTTTCCGGCGGGCTGGCAGGCGCCGTCCATTCCGGTTGCCGCGTCCGAGTAATCATGGAGAAAAAATGCCTGCGCATATTCGGCGGTCCCCTCTCCCGGCCGCGGTTCACGCAGGGCCGTAGCCGATGAAGAAGATGGCATCGCGGCGGAAAACGCCGCCGGCAGATACGCTGTACCGAGATTTTTTCGAGCTGTCCCCCGTGGCGAAGGCCGTCTTGGATTCCGGGGGCGCGTTGGCGCTGGTCAACCAGGCGTTTCTTCGGCGGTTTTGCCTCCGCCGGGAGGATGTCCGCGGAGGAGGTATTCCATTCGACGCCCTGTTTGAACAACCCGAGTCCGCCCGGGAGCTGATCGGCGAATTGCGCGGAGAGCGCATCATCCGCCGCCGGGAAATCCGGATGCGGGATGCGGAGGGGCAGACCCTCACGATGTTGGTGTACGGCCGGACCCGCCCCGGGGACAGCAAATTCGCCTTTGAATTCTCCTTCGTCAACATCACCCAGCAGAAAACGATCGAGCAAGCCCTGCGGCGGGACCGCGCCCGCCGGCGGGCGCTGATCGAAAGCATCGGCGCGGGGGTGTTCCTGATGGACCGGGAGGGGAACCTGACCGAGATCAACCGCGCGGCCGCCGGCTGGCTGGGGGTACCAGCGGAGGGAATGACCGGCCGATCCCAGGCGGATTTGTTCGCCCCGCTGATCGCCTCGGCCGAGGAACCCGGGGTGGTTCAACATCGTCTGCAGAGGGCGGCGTCGGCGGTGGAAGGCCGGCCGGTGGTGGAGGTCTCCCGCAGGGACCCTCCGCGCCGCATTCTGGAGATCGCTTTCTTCCCGGTCCGGGATCCGCACGGCGCGCGGATGGGCTGGGGAGGGCTGATCCAGGACGTGACCGAGGCGCGCGGCAGGCTGGCGTGGAAAGTCCGCCTGCTTTCGATCCTGGCCCAGGATATCCGCGCCCCGCTGGCGGCGTTGAAGGGGCATGCGACCGCGCTGTTGGCGAATTTCCGGCGATGGGACGACGCGATGGTGCAGGAATTCCTGGAGGTGATCAACCGCCGCACCGACGAACTGGTGCGGCATGCGGACCGGAGCCTGGCCCTGACCCGCATGGAAACCGACGGTCTGGGCTTGAAGCTGGAATCGGTCCGTCTGCCGGAGTTGATCCGCCAGGCCGTGGACCGGGCTTCGGAATCGCTGGAAGGCAGGCGGGTGACGGTCGAAGCTCCGGAGGATCTGCCGACGATCCGCGCCGACCCGGCCCGGCTGGAGGAGGTCCTGGTCATCCTGCTCGACAACGCCGTCCGGTATTCGCCGCCGGAGGCGCCGGTCCGCATCCGGGCGGAACCGGCGGGGGAGGCTTTGCGCGTGTCGGTGACGGATCAGGGGCCGGGGATCGACGCCCAACGCCGGAAGCTGCTGCTGGATAGAACGGACGCCGCGGATCCGGATCGGGCCGGGGGAATCGGACTGCACATCACCCGCAAATTCGTCGAAGCCCACGGCGGCCGGCTGGGCGTGGAGAGCCCGCCGGCTGGGCTGGACCGGGGAACGCGGTTTTTCTTCACCCTCCCGCTGATGCCGCCTCCGCCGGAGGCAGCGGGAGCGGCGCCGCCTCCGCCGCCGTCCGGGGAGGAGACCAAGCGGGTCCTGGTCGTCGAGGATCAGGCCGATTACCAAGCGCTGCTGCTTACGATCCTGAAGCGGGCCGGCTACGAGGCGGCGGCGGCGCCGGACGGCCCCGCGGCGATCGACATTCTGCGGACGTCGCCGCCGGACCTGATTCTGATGGAATGGACTCTGCCGGGGATGGACGGATTGAGCCTGTGCCGCAACATCCGCCGCCTGTCGGGCGTGCCGATCCTGGTCCTCACCTCCAAACTTTCCCAAGGGGATCTGGTGGCGGCGCTGGATACCGGAGCCGACGACTACGTGACCAAACCCTTCCAATCCGCGGAGCTTCTGGCGCGGATCCGCTCGCTGATTCGCCGCGGGGATTCCTTACCGGAGGAGGGGGCGGAACGCTTTGAGGAAAAGGGACTGACGGTCGAGTATGCCTCGCGCGAAGCTTGGAAATCCGGCAGGCGGCTCGACCTGACGCCGACCGAGTTCGATCTCTTGGCGTTCTTTTCGCGGAACCCCGGCCGGATCCTGGAATACGGTCAGTTGATGGAGCGCATCTTCGGCCCGGGCACGGTCCATACCCGCCACGATTTGTTCGTCCACATCAGCCGCCTGCGCAAAAAGATCGAGGCGGATCCGAAGCAGCCGGCCTTCATCCAAACCCGCTGGGGAACGGGCTACGTGTTCCTGCCCAGGCCGCGGAAGCGCTAGGGCCGGGGGCGTGATTCGGCGCACCGGCTTCGGCGCTTCACGCTCCCGCAGGATGGGGAATGCCCCTCTTCCCCTTCCGGGGGCGGGAGCAGCTCATTTGCCCCCGAATCGCACGCGGGAGTCACGCCCCGGGAAATCCTCGAACGCGGCCGCGTTTTTCCCGCTGTTTTTCACCGAGTACATCAACGCGTCGGCCTTTTTAATCAATTCTTCGGAAGCGGCCGAGGCCCGGCGGCAGGTTAACGCCCCTATGGAAAATGTCACCGGCCAATGATGTTTTTCCATTTCATTCCGCAGGGCGGCTTGGATTTTCGCTACGGTTTTTTTCGATCCGGCGCGGTCCGTCTCGGGCAGGAGCAGGAGGAATTCATCCCCGCCAATCCTGGCCATCAGGTCCGTCTTCCGCAATTGACCCGATCCGCGGCGGACCACCGCCCGCAGGATGTCGTCCCCGACCCGGTGTCCTAGGGCGTCGTTGGCGGCTTTGAATCCGTCGAGGTCGATGTACACAATGGTGAACGACCGCCGGCTGCGCTGGGAGCGCCACAATTCCCTGTCCATCGCTTCGATCACGTGGCGGCGGTTCGCCGCGCCGGTTAGGGGGTCGGTCCGCGCCAGTTCCCTTTCATGCTCCAGCGCCTTCAGGGCCGGCAGCAGCACCGCCACCAGCACGAAGAAGCCCAGGCGGATGACCGCATTCCAATAGCGGATGGGGGGCGGCGAATAGACCTGGCCGCCGGCGGCGTCGGCGGCGAACCACACCGCCGCGCTGAACGCACTGAATGTCAGGCCCCAATTCCTGCCGCAAAACCAAGTTACGGTGGCGATGGGGAGGATGTAGAACAGGGAGAAAGAAAGCCGGTTGCCGGTGAGTGCGTCCGCGGCGCCGACGCCCAGGACGAAGACAACCCCCACTCCGATCCAAAATGCGGACCTCCGTTTTTCAAGCCAGGCGATGATCTTCATGGTTTTCTCTGCGCTGCGAGGCGGACCCGGCCGCGGAACGCCGGAGGCGGCTGCTCAAGAGGCCGAACGGAGGCCGAGGGGATCGTCGCGTTCCGGATCGGCGGGTTCGGGCTGTGGAACGGAGCGCGATCCTCAGAACAGCGCGGTCAGCGCCTTCGCGCTTTCGTGCTCGCACAGCGCGGTGACGACGTCGCCTTCCTGCAGGCGGGTGTCGCCGTGCGGGATGACCAATCCGCGCCCGCGGCGGATCGACACCAGCACCGCTTCGCGGGGCAGGGCCAGCTCGGCGATCCGCTTGCCCAACGCCGGCGATCCGGCGCCGACGGCGAAGTCGATGAACCCGGCGGCGGTGCGCTCGAATTTTCGCGCCACCTCCGAGCGGTTGCGCAGCTCCTCGCGGCGCGCCACGCCCACCTCGTAGGCGCGGACGATGTCGTTGCGCCGCACCACCCCCATCAGCCGCCGCGGATCGTCCCGCGCCACCACCGGCAGCCGCGAAAGGTCGCGCGGCGCCATCCGCTGCAGGGCGGTCCCGACCGAATCGTCCGGAAACACCGTGACCAGGTCGGTCGAGGCGATCTCGCCCGCGGTCAGCTGTTCCGCCCGCTCGGGCGAGCCGGCGATCCGGCTGCGGTAATCCTCCAACGAGACCACGCCGAACAGCGCTCCGTCCGGATGGACCACGGGGAAGCCGTGGCGGCCGGTGCGGATGAACTCCTCCGCCAGCCGGCCGGCGGGCAGGGCGGCCGGCACGGTGAACGGATCGCGGACCATTACTTCGTCCACCCGGACCGCCTCCATCACGTCGATGTCCTTTCCTCGGCGGAGGCGAATTCCGCGGCGGGTGAGTTTCAGCGTGTAGATGGATTCCGGATGCAGTTTTTCGGCCGCGATCAGGCTTACGATCACGCCGGCCATCAGCGGAACGATCATCCGGTAATCGTTGGTCATTTCGAAGACGATCACGATCGCGGTGAAGGGCGCCCGCGCCGCGCCGGCGAAGACCGCCGCCATCCCCACCACGGCGAAGGCGCCCGCCCCGGCGGTCGCCCCGGGCGCCAGACGCTCCACCGCCAGGCCGAACGCCCCGCCCAGCACCGCTCCGGTGAACAGCGAGGGGGCGAACACGCCGCCGGAATTCCCGGAGCCGAGGGTCAGCGACGTGGCCAGCGGTTTGAGCAGGGCCAAAGCCAGCAGCACGCCCAGCGGGAGCTGGGCGGTCAGCGATTGCTCGATGACGGAAAATCCCGATCCGAAGATCTGGGGAAGGTTGGCGGATGTCAGCGGCCCCGAAGGGAGTTCGGAGGCGGGCGCGCCGGCGGCGCGCAGGACGAGCGGATATGCCAGCGCCAGCGCGCCCAGCAACCCTCCGCCGACGGCGGGTTTCAACCAATCCGGGAACCGCCAGCCGTCGAAACGATCCTCGAACCAGTAGAGCAGGCGGATGAAGAAGACGGCGCAGACCGCCGAGAGCACCCCGAGCAGGACGTACAGAAGAATTTCCCAAGGCGAGCGCACGCCGTAGTTGGGAATGGCGAACGCCGGGCGGTCTCCGAGGAAGATCCGCCCGAGGGTGGCGGCCGTGACGGAGGAGACCACCACGTTCCCCAAGTCGCCGAGGTGCAGTTCGCCCAGGATGATCTCCATCGCGAACAGCACGCCGGCGATCGGCGCGTTGAACGTGGCTGCGATTCCGGCCGCCGCACCGCAGGCGACCAGGTTGCGGATCCGGTTTTCGCTCAGGCCGAGCCACTGCCCGATGCTGGATCCCAGCGCCGCGCCCACCTGGACGATCGGCCCCTCGCGCCCGGCCGACCCGCCGCTGCCCAGGCACAGCGCCGAAGCCGCCAGCTTGGCCAAAACGACCCGCGGGCGAATGCGGCCGCCGCGCAGGGCGATCGCCTGCATCACTTCCGGAACGCCGTGCCCTTTGGCTTCCTTGGCGAGGAAGGCGATGATCGGACCGGCGGCCAACCCGCCGAGCACGGGCACGAGCGCCGCCCATCCCCCGCCCAGCCCGCCGAACCAATCCGCGCCGGAGTCGAAGAACAGGCTTTGGACCGCCGCGATCAGGCGGATGAACAGCACCGCTCCCAGTCCGGTGCCCCCGCCGACGGCGACGGCCGTCGCCAACAAAATCGCCGTCTCCGACGGGCGGAGACGGTCGAGGGCGGCTTCCAGCGGATTTCTCGGGTTGCGCATTTCGGAGGGATTCCTTCCGGAATATGGCGATCCCGTTTTATACCACACCGCCTCCGGCAGTCCGCGGCCGTATCGCCGCCGAATGCCGTCGGCCGCGGGTGATGCAAACCCCCGGGGCGGATCAGCCGCCTGGGGTGGGCCTTTTCATGTTCGGCTAGAAAACGACCCGCGTCCGGCGCCGCATCGCGTCCGGACTGCTGTTTCCCACGTACAGCGTATACGATTTGTCGAGCGCCCATTGGCCGGTTAGCGGATTGTAGAATTTCAAATCCTCCTTGTCGATCCGCAGGCTGATCCGTTTCGACCGGCCGGCTTTCACCTCCACGCGTTGAAAGGCCTTGAGCAGCTTCACCGGCCGGTCCTGTCCGGCTCCGTCGGATCCGGCGTAGACCTGGACCACCTCGGTCCCGTCGCGCGATCCGGTGTTTTTCACCTCGACGCTCAGGAGGACCGCCGCCTTTTCCTTGACGGCGGCCGGTTTGCCGATCTGGAAGGTCGTGTAGTTAAGCCCGAAGCCGAACGGGAAGGCGGGTTCGATACCTTTTTTATCGAACAGCGTGTAGCCGTGGTAATACCCGTATTCGATCTCATACGGCTGCTGCCCGATTTCGAGGAATGGGGGATAGTCCGCCTCGTCCTTGGCCACCGTGAACGGCAGTTTGCCGCTCGGATTGACCTTGCCGCTAAGAATGTTGGCTAAGGCGGTTCCACCTTCCACCCCGCTGTAATAATTCATCAGGATTGCATCGGCGGACGCTTTCCATTCTTCGACGATCACGGCGCAGCCGGCGAACAGCACGACGACCACCTTGCGGCCCGCGGCCTTCAAGCCGCGGATCAGCGCCGTTTCCCCGGCCGACAGGCGCAGGCTGGCGCGGTCACCGCCGGCGCCGGCCTGCTTGCGCTTCAGGCCGTAGCGGGTGTTGGAGACGTATTCGCCTTCCTGCGAGCTGTCGCTCCCGGCGCAGACCACGACCGTCCGGGATTCCTCCGACGCCGCCAGCGCTTCCTGCAGGTTGATCCCCTGCGAAAGATTGACCCGCGCAAAGGCATCCTTCAGCCCGGCGTACGGCGTGACGACGCCGGCGCTGTACACGCGGCTGCTGCCGTTGTCGCCGACGTTTTCCCGGTCGGCATAGTTGCCGGCGACGGTCAGCGGCGTATCCGCGGGCAGCGGCAGCAGGCCGTTGTTCTGCAGGAGCACGATCCCCTTTTCCGCCGTCTCGCGCGCCAGCGCCCGATGGCTAGCGGAAGCCACCACGCTCTTTTCCCTGGGCTGGATGTTGGGGACGCTCCGGATCAGGACGGAGAGGATGTTGCCCGCCGCGCGGTCGACATGGGTGACGTTCAGCCGGCCGTCGCGGAGCATCGCGCCGATCTTGCGGTAGTGGATGGTGAACATCATCTCGATGTCGCACCCGGCGCGCAGCGAATGCTCCGCGTCGTGCACGCCCCAGACGAAATCCGACATAACGAAGCCGTCGAAGCCCCACTCCCGGCGCAGGATGTCGGTCAGTAGCTTGCGGTTTTCACAGCAGTAAAACTCGTCGAAGCGGTTGTAGGCGCCCATGATCGAAAGGGCTCCGGCCTCGACGCATTTCCGGAAGTGCGGCAGGTAGACCTCGTGCAACGTGCGGTCGTCGGCGGTCACGTTGATGTGGAATCGCAGGTCCTCGATGCTGTTGAGGGCGAAGTGCTTAGGGCAGGCGATCATTCCCTCCTCCTGGACCGAGCGGGTGAGGGCGGCGCCCATCTTCCCAAGGAGGAACGGATCCTCCCCGTAGCTCTCCTGGCTCCTTCCCCCGCGCGGGTTGCGGACCAGGTTGATGCAGATCCCGGCGAAGAAATTCGCCCCCTGGGCGATTGCTTCCGCGGCGATCAGCTTGCCGGCGCGGTATTCCAACCCGTCGTCGAAGGCGGAGGCGCGGCACATGGCGGCGGGCAGGCAGGTGCTGTTCCCCAACACGACCCCCCGCGGTCCATCGGTGAACAGAACCGGCGGGATGCCAAGCCGCTTGCAGCCGCCGGCCGGGATGGGCTCATAGTTGTAGAACCGTGAATGAAGCAGGCGGTTCTTGAAGGACATGATCACGCCGCGGCCGGAGAGCAGGTAAATCTTCTCCCGCAGCGTCATCTCCGCCAGCAGCGCGTCCACCTGCCGGCGGAGGTTTTCCTTGGTTTTTTTGTCGCGATAATTCTTTACTGCGGTGGCAAAGTCCATGGCATCCTCCGAATGGGGTTGTCGGTCAGGAGTGTACTCCCTTTTCAACGGGGAGAACAGTACACAAAAGGCGCAACAGGGAACAAAAAAAGCACAAGAGCAAAAATACAATAACCTTCTTGTGGCTTTTGTGCTTCTTGTGCCCCGGTTATTTCTCTTTCACGCCCGGTACGGCGGCACAAAAAACACAAGGAGGAACACGGAAGGCACAAAAAATGTAAATCCTTCTTTTGCATTTTGTGCTTCTTGTGTCCCGGTTTATTCTCTTTCGCACCCGGTACACAAAAAAACACAAGGAGGAACACGGAAGGCGCAAGGAGAATATTTTTTTAATTCGTCGTGCGCATTTTGTGGTCCGATTTGCTTTGTAATGCCCGCCGCCATAGGTAATAATTTTTGCAACTGCTCAGGCGGCTTATTTCGACAGAATAATTTCAGCAAAACATCACCGGTGTTATAGGTTTTGTCCGTCACCCCGGCGCGGCGCCCCCGCGCCCGCCCTCGCGAAGCAGGGGTCCAGTATTTAGTGAAATTTTTCTGGATGCCGGCTAATTTCACCCCCGGCAAAGAACGCGCCGAGGGCGGGCGCCGGCATGACGATC
>JAFGKK010000007.1 GCA_016928575.1 Anaerolineales bacterium | reverse complement strand
GAGGAAGTCAGCACCTTACCCGTGCCGCTTCCCTCACCGGGGATGGAGGAAGTCAGCACCTTGCCCGTGCCGCTTCCCTCGCCGGGGATGGAGGAAGTCAGCACCTTACCCGTGCCGCTTCCCTCACCGGGGATGGAAGAAGTCAGCACCTTGCCCGTGCCGCTTCCCTCGCCGGGAGTGGAAAAAGCCGGCAGCCTGCCGCTCCCGATCCCCTCGCCGAGATCGACGGCGGCCGAAGAAGGCAGCAGCCTGCCGGTCCCGATTCCAGCGCCGACTTCGTTGGAACCTCCGGCCGTCCGCGGGGATCTGGACCAGGCGGAATCGATAACCGGAAGCCCTGAGGGGGACAAGGCTACGCCGATCAACCTGCCGGATGTGCAGGCGGTCCGCGGTGCGGGGCCGGAAACCGTCGTGAAATTCGGTGATCGGACGGCGGTGGAGTCGGCCGGCGAAAAAATGGAGGCGACTCCCATAACCCTCCCCGGTCAGGAGAATCCTGCTCCCTTGCCGGAAGCAGGAGAGGGGACCGCCGGCGAGGAGGACGCCGGAGCGGAAACGACGCCCGCCGGCGAGGCGGGCGCGGGGGAAGGCGGGGAGTGGACTCCTCCGCCGGATTGGTATCTCGCCATCGGGCCGGACGGAAAGATGATTGTCGTCGACGCCGACGGCAACCCGGTGGAATCCCCGCCTCAGGTGCAAACGGTCAATCCGGCCGACGGCTCCCCCTGCGATCCGACGGTTTTTTATCCGGGCAGCGCCGACGGAGTGGAATTGCCGTACTACAGCGATTCTCTGGATAACTGTTCGATATTCATCGATTCGGACGGCAAACCGATCGTCGTCGACATGAATGGAAATCCGTTGCCTCTCCAGCCGGTCGTCCAGATGACCAATCCGGAGGACGGCTCGCCCTGCGCGCCGAAGGTGTACTATCCCGGCTCCGACCAAAAGCCGGTCGAACTGCAGGAGTTCACCTTTTTGGACGCCGGCCTTTACCTTCAGGGCTGTTCCATCCTCGTCGGGGCGGATGGAAAAGCGGTCCTCGTCGATGCGGACGGCAATCCGAAAGCCCTTCAGCCGCACATTCAACTTAAGGATGAAAGCGGAACCCTTCTGAATCCGACAATCTCCCTCGACAGCTCTGGAAAAAATGGATATGCGCTGAAGTACTATTCCGGAAACATCCTGGACGGGTGTTCGGTGCATGTCGGCGCGGACGGGAAGCCGGTGGTGGTGGACGCGTCCGGTAAGCCGCTCGCGGTCCAGCCGGTCATCCAGACGACGAACCCGGACGGATCTTCCTGCGAGCCGAAGGTGTTTTACCAGGGCTTCGAAGCCGAACCGGTCGGGATGTCGTACTATTCCGAAAATCTGGAGAATTGTCACCTGCACACCGGCGCGGACGGCAAACCGGTGGTGGTGGACGCCAACGGCGTGCCGCTCGCTTCCCAGCCGATCATCCGGACGGTGGATGAGAATGGCCAGCCCTGCGAGCCGAAGATCTATTACCAGGGCGGGGAAGAGAATCCGGTTTCCGTATCCGCCTATTCGGCGCCGCTGGACGGCTGTTCGATCTACGTCGGCGCGGACGGGAAGCCGGTGGTGGTGGACGCGGACGGCAAACCGCTTCCCTCCCAGCCGGTTATCCAGACGGTGAATACGGCGGACGGTTCGCCCTGTCCGCCTCAGGCGTATTACAAAGGCGCAGAAGGAAATCCGGTGGAATTGCCGTACTACACCGGGCCGAAGCCGAAAACCGGTAATCCTTGATGGGAATCGGAGGCGAGTCGTAATCAGAAGACGGACGGGGAATGCGCAGAATGCGGTTCCCCGCCCATTATTTATGCGCTTTTAAAACCACCGCCTATGAAAGTGAGCACCTTGAAAAGGTTCTGCCGTCGGAGTGGGCAATTCTGTGATGGAGGAAAAATCGAATCCTATCCTAGCGGATGCATTGAGCGCGATGGATTCGGGAAGATGTTTACGATCCTCCGCATCCGGGTCGATTTCACTCCCCCCCTGAGTTTCTCCGCCGCCGGGTACGGTCCTGATCCCCCCATTCCGAAGGAATAGGGGGAAGTGAACTTGGGGGGAGGGAGACCGGGGAGAACGTCTCTCTATTGGGGGAGTGGTTCGAGCAAATAGAACCGGCGGGAACGCAACTTCCAGGCGCCGCATGCCAAAGCCTGCCCCGTCGGGATCCAAGACGGGGCCGCCGCCTCCGGCGGTACTTGACTTCCTTAACCCATTACAATTCTTCGCCGAACGCCTCTTTCCAGATCGGTTTTCCTAGGAAGTGATCCTCTCCACCGCCTTTGCCACCCCGTCTTCGCCGTCGATCTTTTTCCCGATTTCGCGGCAGCGCTCGCACATCGCCCCGTCGGTGAGCGCGCGGTCGATCGCCGCGGCGAGCCGCGCGGCAGTCAGCTTCCGCAGCGGGATCGGCTCCGGCCCGGCGCCCAGCGCGCGCACGCGCCCGGCCCAAAACGGCTGGTCCGCGGTGAAGGGGATCACGATGTTGGGAACGCCCGCGCGCAACCCGGCGCCGGTCGTGCCCGCGCCGCCGTGATGCACGACCGGGCCCATCCGCGGGAAGAGCCAACTATAGGAGATCGATCCGACGGTGAGAATGTCTCCAGGCTGTTCTTCGGCCGGGGGAGAGGGCTCCCCGGTGGACAAGATTCCGCGTTGGCCGGTAAGCCTGAGCGCTTCGCGCGCAATTTTCGTGAGGCGGTCTGCATCCTGCGAGGAATAACTGCCGAAGCCAATGAAAACCGGAGGCGTACCGGTTTCGATGAAGCGCCGCAATCCGCCGGCGATCTCCGCATCCCGCGGCGGATCCAACTGCCAGTATCCGGTAATCCGCGCCCAAGCCGGCCAATCCGCCGGACGCGGGACGACGTGTCCGCTGAAACCGAACAACAGCGGGGTAATCCGATCCGCCGTGCTCTCGAAAGGCCAGCCGGTGAGCGGCGGAAGCTCCGGCCGGTTGCGGCGGACAAGGTTGTACAGCATTCCGCCGCCGCGGCGGAAAATATTATTGAAGAGTGTGTGCGTCAGCTTGCGGATCGGGCCGGGCAGCGGCCGGTCCGGAAAGCCCGGCGCGGCGAAGGCTGCGGTCGGGGCGAACATCGGGAACATCTGGGCGGAGAAATCCGGCACGCCAAGCGACCGCGCGAGCTCGTAGCCGGCGTGGGTGAAAAGAAACGAGTGCACGACCGCCTCCGCGCCCGGCGCGGCTTCCCGCAGCCGGGCATAGACTTCGGCCGCCAGCGGGAAGACAAAGCGCGACATCACGCCGATCATCCGCAGCGGGTTTGCGCCCGCCTGCCGGGCCATCGCCGCCGCGAGCCGCGCCGGGTCGCCGGGCAGCGGGACGTACTCGACGCCGCTCCCCGCCGCAAGATGCGCAAACGATTCCGGGGCGGCCAGGCGCGCGGAATGTCCGGCTTTGAGGAATCCCTGCGCCAGCGCCAGGAAAGGTTCCACGTCGCCGCGCGTGCCGTAAGTCATCAGCAGGATGCGCATGGGGTGATTGTACAGGAACTCGACACCTGACAGGTCGGAAGACCTGTCAGGTGTCGAGCGGGTGTGGGCTTCCAGCCGAAGTAGGTGTCGGCGTGATTTCGCGCCCGATACAGGACTGAAACCGGAAAGGAGCGGCCTTCAAGGCCGCGCTGGTCTGATCCGGGGCGAGAGTGCCCTCAGCGCGGCATCCGGTCGTCGTACGTCTGCAAAGCCTTCATGTAATTGGCGCGCTCGAAGGCGGCCGGCTCGGCCACCGATTTCTGGCTCAGGCTGCCCTGCATCTGCCGGACCGAGGCGTATTCGCGCTCGGTCATCCACGCTTCCGCTTCCTTGAGGATCTTCCCCGCGTGGGTAAGCCCGTTCCGCACCAGCGCCGAGGCGGTCATTGCCACGCTGGCGCCGGCCATGACGGCCTTGATCAGGTCCGTCCCGGCGTGGACTCCGCTTGAGAGCGCGAAATCCGCCTTCACGCGCCCATAGAGGATAGCAATCCAACGCAGCGGCAGGCGCAGATCCTCCGACGTGCTCAGCACAAGCTGCGGCTTAACCTCAAGGTTTTCCAGGTCGAGGTCCGGCTGGTAGAACCGGTTGAAGAGCACTAGGCCGCCGGCGCCGGCTTCGGCCATCCGCCTCCCGATCTGCGGCAAGGCGGTGAAGAACGGGCTTAGCTTGACCGCCAGCGGAATCTTCACTTTGGCGGCGACGTCGCGCACCAAGCGGACGTATTCCTCCTCGAGTTCCGCCCCGCTCAGGTTCGGATCGGTGGGCAGGTAATACAGGTTCAACTCGAGGGCCGAGGCGCCGGCCTGCTCGATCCGCTGGGCGTAATCCACCCATCCGCCGCTGGTGATCCCGTTGAGCGAGGCGATGACCGGAATCTGCACCGCTTCGCGCGCCCGGCGGATCGATTCGAGATAGGCGTCCGGATTGAGGTTGTAATGTTCCAGGTCCGGAAAGTAGGTGAGCGCTTCGGCGAAGGATTCCGTGCCGTAGTTGAGGAAATGGTCCAGCGCATTGCTTTCATGGTTGATCTGTTCCTCGAACAGCGAGTGCATCACCACGGCCGAAAGCCCGGCGTCTTCCATGCGGCGGATCGTATCGGTTTTCTTGGAAAAGGGGGACGAGGCGGCGACGAGGGGGTTTTTCAACTTCAGGCCGAGGTAGGTCGTGGAAAGATCGGTCATGCGGGACTCCTTTCGAGGAGGGTCTCATGCTGAGCCCTGCCGGGGCGGGGGATCGGTCCTGTGCGGACGTCATCCCGAGCCCCGGAAGGGGCGAGGGATCGGTGACGCTTTATGGTGCGTCCTTATCCGCCGTCCACGCGCCGCCGATTTCACGGCCGCCGACGCGGCCTCGGAATGACGTACTGCGGATGTCCTCCCGAACCCCCCAGTGGGGGGGCGGGAGGACATCCGGTTGGTTTTTCAGCTCTTCGGCGGTTGCTCCCCCGGAGCCTGCGCCGCCGCCATCTGTTTGTAGAACTCCCAGCGCTGGACGGCAAACTTCTTGGCCTTGGCCATCAGCATCTCGGCCCGCGCCTCGTCGCTCTGGACCAGCATCTTATAGCGCGTTTCGTTGTAGGCGTACTGGTCGAGCGGGACGGTCGGATCCTTCGAATCCAGGATCAGCGGATTCTTGCCCTCCGCCGCCAGCGCCGGATTGTAGCGCAGCAGCGGCCAGGCGCCGGATTGCACCGCCAGCTTCTGCTGATCCAGTCCCTTGCGCATGTCGATGCCGTGGTTGATGCAGTGGCTGTAGGCGATGATCAGCGACGGACCGTCGTAGGCTTCGGCTTCGAGGATCGATTTCAGGGTGTGCTGGTCGTTGGCGCCGAAGGCCACCCGCGCCACATAGACGTTGCCGTACGACATCGCCATCAGCGCTAGGTCCTTCTTGCCCACCGGCTTGCCGCGCGAGGCGAACTTGGCCACCGCCGCGAGCGGCGTGGCTTTGGAAGCCTGGCCGCCGGTGTTGGAATACACCTCGGTGTCGAGGACCAGGATGTTTACGTCGCGGCCAGAAGCCAGGACGTGGTCCAGCCCGCCGTAGCCGATGTCGTAGGCCCAGCCGTCGCCGCCCATGATCCAGACGCTCTTCTTGACCAGGAAATCGGCCAGGCTGAGCAGATCCTTGGCCTTCGGGTCGGCCGCTTTTTCCAGCTTCTTCTTCAGCTGCGCCACCCGTTCGCGCTGGGCGCGGATCCCCGCTTCGTCCTTCTGGTCAGCTTCCAGCAATCCCTTGACCAGATCGTCGCCGAGGACCGAGGCCAACTGCGGCAGCAGCTCGCGGGCGTATTCATTCTGTTTGTCGATCGTCAGCCGCATGCCCAAGCCGAATTCGGCGTTGTCTTCGAACAGCGAGTTTGACCAAGCCGGGCCGCGGCCTTCCTTGTTGAAGGTCCACGGCGTGGTGGGCAGGTTGCCGCCGTAGATCGAAGAACAGCCGGTGGCGTTGGCGACGATCATCCTGTCGCCGAACAGTTGCGAGACCATCTTGACGTAAGGCGTCTCGCCGCAGCCGGCGCACGCGCCGGAAAACTCGAACAACGGCTGGAGCTGGGCCAGGTTCTTAACGGTCGCGGGCGAGAAGGCCGTCCGGTCGGGTTCCGGCAGGCCGAGGAAGAAGTTCCAATTGGCGTTTTCCTGCTCGCGCAGGGGCGGCTGTTCGGCCATGTTCAGCGCCTTGCGGGCGGGATTGGTCTTGTCCTTGGCCGGGCAGACTTCGACGCACAGCCCGCAGCCGGTGCAGTCCTCCGGGGAAACCTGGATCGTGAACTTGGAGCCGGGGAATTCCTTGAACTTGGCGTCGACGCTCTTGAACGACTTGGGCGCCTTGGCCAGCAGGTCCGGGGCATAGGTCTTCTGGCGGATCACCGCGTGCGGGCAGACCAGCGAGCACTTGCCGCATTGAATGCAGATCGACGGATCCCAAACCGGGATCTCGAGGGTGATGTTGCGTTTTTCCCACTGCGTGGTGCCGCTGGGGAAGGTTCCGTCGATCGGCATCGCGCTGACCGGCAGGGAATCGCCCTCGCCGGCGATCATCGGGCCGAGCACCTTCTTGACGAACTCCGGCGCGGCGTCGGGAACCGGGGCGTGGCGGTGGATGCTGGAACCGGCCTTGCGCCCCTCCAGCTTGACCTCGTGCATGTGGGCCAGCGACGCGTCGACCGCTTGGTAGTTCTTCTGCACCACGGCGTCGCCGCGTTTGCCGTAGGTCTTCTTGATCGCCTTCTTGATTTGCTCGATCGCCTGCTCGCGCGGCAGGATTCCCGAAATGGCGAAGAAGCAGGTCTGCATGATGGTGTTGATCCGGCCGCCCATGCCGGTCTCCTGCGCCACCTTATAGGCGTCGATGACGTAGAAGCGCAGCTTCTTTTCCAGAATTCCCTGCTGCGTTTCGCGCGGGAGGTGATCCCAGACTTCCTCCGCCGGATAGATGCTGTTGAGCAGGAACGTGCCGCCGGGCTTGACCGCCGCCAGCACGTTGTACCGCTCGAGGAAGCTGAATTGGTGGCAGGCCAGGAAGTTGGCCTGGTGGATGAGTGAGGGGGCGCGGATCGGCTGGGGTCCGAAGCGCAGGTAGGAGGTGGTCACCGACCCGGATTTGCGCGAGTCGTAGGCGAAGTACCCCTGCGCGTAGTTGGGAGTCTCCACCCCGATGATTTTGATCGAGTTCTTGTTGGCCCCCACCGTCCCGTCGGACCCCAATCCCCAAAAGATGCAGCGCACGGTGGATTCGGATTCGACCGAGAAGTTCGGATCGTAGTCCAGGCTGGTGTGCGAGACGTCGTCGTGGATCCCGACGGTGAAGTGGTTCTTGGGTTTGGCTTTGGCCAGCTCGTCGAACACACCCTTGACCATTCCGGGGGTGAAATCCTTCGAGCCCAGGCCGTAGCGTCCGCCGATGACGACCGGCGTCTTGTCCCACGGGGATGTCCCCGCCGCCGCGGCTTCGCTGATCGCGGTGACCACGTCCATGTAGAGCGGTTCGCCGCCCGCGCCGGGTTCCTTTGTCCGGTCGAGCACGGCGATGCTCTTGACGGTTTTCGGAAGCGCCTTCAGCAGGTGCTCGGCGGAAAACGGCCGGTAGAGGCGGACCTTCACCACCCCGACCTTCTCGCCCTGGCCCACCAGGAACTCGACCGTTTCCTGCGCGGTCTCGGTGCCGGAGCACATCAGCACGACCACCCGCTCGGCGTCGGGCGCGCCGACGTAATCGAAGAGGTGGTAGGCGCGGCCGGTGAGCGAGGCGAATTTGTCCATCGCCTGCTGGACGATTTCCGGGCAGGCGGCGTAAAACGGATTGATGGTTTCGCGGCTTTGGAAGAACACGTCCGGATTCTGCGCCGTGCCGCGGATGACCGGGCGGTCCGGCGAAAGCGCGCGGGCGCGGTGGGCGCGCACCAACTCGTCGTCGATCATCGCCCGCAGGTCGTCTTCGGTCAGGCGTTCTAGCTTGCTCACCTCGGAGGAGGTGCGGAACCCGTCGAAGAAATGCAGGAAGGGAATGCGCGCCTTGAGCGTGGCCGAGTGCGCCACCGCCGCCAGGTCCTGGGCTTCCTGGACCGAGCTGGAGGCCAGCATCGCCCAGCCGGTCTGGCGCACGGCCATCACGTCGGAATGGTCGCCGAAGATCGAGAGCGCGTGCGAGGCGAGCGCGCGGGCGGTGACGTGGAACACGGTCGGGGTCAGTTCGCCGGCGATCTTGTACATGTTGGGAATCATCAGCAAGAGGCCCTGCGAGGCGGTGAAGGTGGTGCACAGCGCGCCGGCCTGCAATGCGCCGTGCACCGCGCCGGCCGCTCCGGCTTCGCTTTCCATCTCGGTCACCGAAGGTACGGTGCCCCAAATGTTGGTCTTCTTCTCGCCGGACCATTGGTCGGCAAATTCACCCATGCTGCTGGAGGGGGTGATTGGGTAGATCGCGATCACCTCGCTCAGCTTATGGGCGACGAAGGAGGCTGCTTCGTTCCCATCGATCGTTGCTATCGGTCTTGTCATCCGTTCCTCCGTTTTTTTTCCGCAGGGCCCCGGCAAACTCCGCCTGTCGGCCGTGCGCCGGAGGCGGAGTCTGGGAGTTCCTGGGGTAGTGGTTTTATAAAGGAAGAAGAAAAAAACCTTGAAGCGCGGTTGGTTTTTTGGGTATTATACCCCCTCCGGCCGGCGCTTTCGCCGGAACCGGCCGCGCCGTCGGGAAAACCCGTCCGGCCCGGCCGGTTGGGCGTGCAAGATAAATCCGAGCCGGTTGTGGGATTTTACCCGGGCCGCGTTGGGAAAAATTCCGGCTGTTCCCGGCGGGTCGTTTGCCGGCGTCGTTTCCAAGGAGTGTGGCGGGATGCAGGGTTGCTCGGAATGGGGCGTGGACGCCGTCGTATGGCTGCAGGGAAATTTCGCCTTCCTCCAGCCGCTGATGCGCGGGTTGACCTTCCTCGGAAGCAGCGAATTTCTTCTCCTGCTCGGGTTGGCCGTCTATTGGTGCCTCGACGGAAAAGCCGGCGCGCGGCTCGGCCTTCTGCTGATGGCCGGCTCGTCGATCGGCAGCCTGCTCAAACTGGCGTTTCATCTGCCGCGCCCGTATTGGTGCGGACTGCGGGTGGAGCCGCTGGCCGGTGAAAGCGGGTACGGGATGCCGTCGCTCCACACCCTGAACGCCTGGGCGGCGGCGCCGTGGCTCGGCGCGCGCCTCCGCCGCGGCGCAGGCTTCGCGATCGGCGCTGCGCTGGCGGCGGGAATTTCCCTCTCGCGGATGATGCTGGGAGTGCATTTCCCCCAGGATGTGTTCGCGGGAATCGCGGCCGGCGCGCTGGTGTGGGTCGGCGTCGATTTAGGAATCCGGTTCCTCGGCCCGGTTCTGGTCCGCGGGGGAATCCTGATCCAATTGGCCGTCGCCGCCGCGGGGTCGGCGGCGCTCCTCATGGCGCAAACCGCAGTCCTCGCAATGATCGCGCCGGCAGCGGACCCCGCCCAATGGGCGGACAACGCCGCCCGAATCAATGCGATCCTGCCCCGCAGCCCCGATTCGATCGTCTCTCTGGCGGGATTAATCCTCGGATTGGGAACCGGGTTGGCCTGCCAACGGCGGTGGGCACCGTTTTCCGCGGGGGGAACCCCCGGGCGCCGACTGTTGCGGTTTGCCTTGGGGGTTTCGATCGCGGTCCTCCTGCGCAGCGGCTTGGCGGTTCTTTTCCAGGGCTTTGATGTGGCCTGGGCTCCGCTCCTGCGGTACCTGCGCTACGCGTCGGTGGGTTTTTGGGCGGTGTTCCTCGCGCCTTGGCTGTTCCTGCGCCTGAAGCTGGCTGAACCGGAACCGGAGCGCAAGGAGCCGGTCCGGACGAACCAACTCATCGGATCGTGAAAAAAGAACCGGTTGTCCGTGTCTTCCTAAGCGGAGATCGGATCTCGGACGGCCCAATGCGAGGCTTCGGTGAAGATCGGCCTGGCGCTTGGCAGGGGCAAATGAAAATTCAGCTGACCCCCTCAAACACGGACCGCGGCGCCACGACCGCCCCGATCAGCGACGGGCCGGTGTGCGCGCCGAGGACGAGCGACAGGCGGCCGGCCGCCAGCCAATAGCAGGATATTTTTTCGGCGATGGTCTGCTGAAGCCCGGCGGCATCCTCCGGATTCAACGCGTACACCACCTGGGCGCGGTACGGCCCGTCGGGCGACAGGCGTTCCTTCAGGGTGTCGGCCAGCCCCTTGATCGCGCCGGTGATGGTGCGCGCCTGTCCGAGCTGTATGTATTTCCCGTCCCCGCGGTTGTCCACGCCGAGAATCGGTTTGATGTCGAGCACCGAAGCGATCAGCCCCTTCAGGTGGCTGATCCGCCCGCCGTGAATCAGGAACCGCAATTCTTTGAGGGTGAAGATCGTCTGGGTCGAGGCGCGGATTCTCTCCAAGAGTCCCAGAATCCGTTCCTTCTCCCAGCCGGCGCGCCGGGCGCGCGCGGCGGCTTCCACCATCCAGCCTGCGCCGGCGGAAAGGGTCTTCGTGTCGAAGAAGGTCACCTCGGCTTCGGGGACCTGGGCCGCGGCCGTGCGGGCCGAATCCAGCGTCCCGCTCAGGCCGGAGGAAATGTGGATCGAGAAGATGGACCGCGAGGTTTTAGCCAGTTTGCGGTACAGCTCCACGAATACTCCGGAGGGCGGCTGGGAGGTGGTCGGCAGGTCCTTACTCGTTTCCAGGCGCGAATAAAACTCCGCCGGATTCAGATCCGGCCCTTCCTCGTAGGTGGATCCGCCGAGGGTGACGCTGAGGGGCACCACGCGGATGCCTAAATCCTCGCGTTGTTCCGCGGTGAGGTTCAGGTCGCAGCCGCTGTCGGTGACGATGTGCATGAAGCACCTCCTGGTCCGGACCGGTCCGATCCGATATTCGGAATTATAGGATCAAGCCGTCCCGGCGAAGATTAAGGGAGCGGGAATTCCGCCGGCTGTCGGCTAAAAAACAAAAAAAAGGGCCAAACCGCTTCCATCACGCAGGATCGGCATTGGAAAGCCTGCCCCGTCCTTCTCTTGGACGGGACCGCCGATCCCAGAGTCGGCGGTCGGACTCTTTGCCGTCCCGCCGTTATTTCTCGATCCTGCCGCCCGCTTCCCCGCCGGCTTCCTCGCTGAACAAAAACCATGCTCCCGCCTGGTCGCCAGCGTTTTTTGGGGCGCGGTCGTAATAGAGGGTGAAGGTCCGGCCGCCCTCCGCCCGGATCGTGAAGAAATCCCGGCCCACGCCGCGGGATCCGCGGATTGCGGCGGTCCGGGCGTGGGCCGGCGTCATGTTGTCCGCCATCCGCCCGCGGCGGGAGTAATCGTGCCATTCGGCCAGCATTTCGGCGACGGCGAAGCGTTGGCCGCGCCACACAAAAGCGGCCGGGCAGCCGGCCTGCTTCTTCAGCAGCGGCTGCCCGGTGAATTCGACTTGGATCGGTTCGCCGATGAAGCGCCGGACGGGCGGCATGGTTACTTTCCCGCGATGAAGTCCTCGGTCAGCTGGCGCGCCTTGTCGTCGGTATACTGCGTGGGGGGGGTCTTCATGAAGTAGGAGGAGGGGGCGGCGATCGAACCCTTCAGCCCGCGGTCGAGGGCGAGTTTGGCGCAGCGCACGGCGTCGATCACCACGCCGGCCGAGTTGGGGGAATCCCACACCTCCAGTTTGAGTTCGAGGTTGAGCGGGACGTTGCCGAAGGTGGTCCCTTCCATGCGGATGTAGCACCATTTGCGGTCGGTCAGCCACGGGACGTAATCGCTCGGGCCGACGTGGACGTTGTCTTCGGCGATCTTGTAGGGCAGCTGCGAGGTGACGGCGTTGGTCTTGGAGATTTTCTTGGATTCCAGCCGGTCGCGCTCGAGCATGTTGAGGAAATCGGTGTTGCCGCCGAAGTTGAGTTGGAAGGTCTTGTCCATGATCACGCCGCGGTCCACGAACAGCGAGGTGAGCACGCGGTGGGTGATGGTCGCCCCGACCTGGCTCTTGATGTCGTCGCCGATGATCGGAAGGTTGCGCTCCTCGAAGCGCTTCTGCCAATACGGGGCGCTGGCGATGAAGACCGGGATGCAGTTGACGAAGGCGCAGCCGGCCTCGAGGACCTGCTCGACGTACCATTTGGTGGCCATTTCCGAGCCGACCGGCAGGTAGCTCACCACCACGTCGGTCTTGGTGTCCTTAAGGATCCCGACGATGTCGGCGGTGGGGCCGGGCGCTTTCTTGACGACCTTCGACAGGTAAAGCCCGAGGCCGTCGTGGGTCATGCCGCGCGCGACGGTGACTCCGGTGTGCGGGACGTCGGAAAACTTGATTGTGTTGTTCGGATGCGCGAAAACGGCTTCCGACAGGTCTTTTCCGACTTTTCCCTCCACCACGTCGAAGGCGGCGGTGAATTGGATGTCGCGGATGTGGTATCCGCCGAGGTTGACGTGCATCAGCCCCGGGATGCGCTCCTCGTCGGCGGCGTTTTTGTAGAATTCCACGCCCTGGACCAGCGAGGAAGCGCAATTGCCCACCCCGATGATCGCCACGCGGACTTTCTTCTCGGATTCCGACATGGTACTAACCTCCTTGCGTCTTCGTTTTTTATGATGATTTAATTCTTTTTCGGTCATTTCGCTGTGCTATAATCCGGTCGCTGAAAAAGATGACCGCCCCTCTCTATTCCCCCACGGATCGGATCCACCGGTTGGAGCGTCTGCTCGAAACCAACCGGGTGCTTTCTTCCACGTTGGATCTGGAGCCTTTGCTGCAGACGGTCGTCGACGTCGCTTCCGAACTCACCGACAGCGAGGTCGCCTCGCTGTTGCTCTACGATCCGGAAATCCAGCAGCTCCGTTTCGCCGCCTCGCCCTGGTTTCAGAAGGCCTCCTTGCAATCGATGACCGTGCCCATCGACCGAAGCGTCGCCGGACAGGTGTTCCGTGAAAAGCGTCCGGTGGTCGTGCAGGAAGGCAGCAAGGATCCGCGGCTGTATCGTTCGGTGGGCGAACAGGTGGGCCTGGCCACCCGTTCGATGCTTGCCGTGCCGCTGGTGTTCCGGGAGCGGCCGATCGGGGTGCTGGAGGCGCTCAACAAACGCTGCGGGGTGAATTATACCGGAGAAGACGTATCCATCCTAGAGACCCTTTCCGCGCAGGCGGCGGTGGCCATCGAGAATTCCCGGCTGATTTCCCAGGTCCAGAGCCAATACGAGCGGCTGGCCAGCCTGGACCAGATGAAGGGGGATTTCATCGCCATCGCCTCCCATGAATTCCGCACCCCGCTCGGGCTGATCCTCGGACACGCGGCCTTCCTCCAGGACGGCGCAACCCCCGACGTTGCCGAGCACCTCTCGGTCATCATCCGCGCCGCCGAACGCCTGAAGGACATCCTCGAGGAGCTTTCGCGCCTGACCCATTCCGACCAGGGCATGACCCGGTTGAACCTCCAGGTGTTCCCGGTCAAGGAGCTGCTCGACGAGGTGGCCGCCAAATTCGCCCCGGCGGCAAAGGAAAAATACCTGTCGCTGGAAACAGAATGCAAACCGATCGGGCTGGTGGTCGAAGCCGACCGGCAGAAGATCCAGGTGGCGCTCGGCAACCTGATCGACAACGCGATTTCCTTCACCGACACCGGCGGCCACGTGCTGATCGCGGCCGGCGGCAGGGAGCCGGATTCCAAGGAGCGTTCCGGCTGGGTCGATCTCGAGGTGGTCGACGACGGGATCGGCATTCCCGGTTCCAAACTGAACAAGATCTTCGAGCGCTTTTACCAGGTGGAGAATCATATGATCCGCCGCAAGGGGGGGCTGGGCCTCGGCCTGCCGGTGGCGAAATCGATGGCGGAACTCCACCACGGCAAGATCGAAGTCGAAAGCGTGGAGGGAAAAGGCAGCCGCTTCTGCATCCGCCTCCCGGCCCGCCAGCCGAAGAACAACCCCAACGGCCAAAAGCCGCATTAGTCTCCAACTTCCTCACCGGATTTGCCTGAAAATCACAACTATTCAAAGGGGAAAGACCATTCGTGTCTTGCGCTGGACGGGTTGGGGACCGCCGATTTCCAACCCGCCCTACTTTTTTTGTGACCGGCGGGATATAATACTGGCCTTCGGGGCGTGGCTCAGCTCGGCTAGAGCGCACGGTTCGGGACCGTGAGGTCGGCAGTTCAAATCTGCCCGCCCCGACCAGGAAACCTACATCCGTAGGTTTTCTTTTTTGTAACGCTCAGGCAGCTTTTTTCGACTGAATAATCTCAGCTTAACATCACCAGTGTTATAGATTTTATCCGTCACCCCGGCGTGGCTTCCCCGCGCCTGCCCTCGCGTCTGCCTCCGCTCCCGCCCTCGCGCTTGCCCTCGCGGAGCGGGGGAAGCGGGGGAAGCGCGCGAAGCGGGGTTCAAAGCCGGGGGCTAGTATTTATTGAAGATCTACTGGATGCCGGCTAAAAACACCCCCGGCAAAGAACGCGCCGAGGGCGGTCGCCGGCATAACGATCGTCAGCTGAGTATTACCGATTTCTTTTCAATATTGAATAGGCTGATAAACTTTTTTGGTGGGCGGCAGCCCGCCCCAACCGGCCGAAAAAGAATAGGATCACGGCTTTCCAAGTTTGAAACAACGCCATCCCAATTCGCCGCAGCGCAATCAGCCGACAGCCGGCGCAGAGCGCGGGGATGGATATAGTAAAATCCTTTCAACCTTCCATTCGGCAGGCGACGGATTGACCCAGTGAATGCGGAATCCTCCAAACCGGCGAGCCGCAGGCATTTGATCGGTGCGATGTTGGTATGCGTTCTGGCGGCCCTGCCCCCGCTTTGGGTCGTGAAAACCCGTTGGTTCGATCCCATCCCCGGAAACCGGCTGATCCGCAGTATGTACGGGTGGTGTTCTTGGCAGCTCCTCTGCCAATCCCACATTCCGGTAATCGTCCTGTTCGGTTTTTTGGTTTGCGCGGCCTCCATCATCGTCGTATTGGCCATCCAACGGAAGAGCCGGACCGTCGCCCTGGCGGCCGCCGAATCCCCGCCGGCCGCGGCGGAGGAAACGCCGCCGCGCCGGCGGAAGATCCTTGCCCGGATCCTGTTTGGTGTCTCGGGCGTCGGCTTTCTGCTGACGGCGGCGGACAGCCTGATCTCGGGACGGATCCCGGGCTGGAACTTGATCGCCGTGTATGCCTGCGGCCTCGCGGGATTCCTGCTCGGCGAGCGCGTGCGGATAGCGGACGGGTGGAAGCGCAACGCCGGCTTTTGGCTTGCCATCCTGTTGAACCATATGCTGTTCCTCGCCTCGCTTCGCGCCGTTGCCGGCCGAAGCGCTTGGGGAATTCCCGCCGCGGCGGCTTTTCTGATCTCCCTGGCCGCCCTTTGGCCCCATCGGCGCCGCCTGTCCCCGGCCTACTTTCTTTTCCTGACGGCGATCCTCCTCTTCACGCTGGGCAACGATACGTGGTGGAGTTCCCTCGTCGGGGACGAGTATTCGCAGTTTATCTTGAATTCCTCCGTCGCCCGGGAGCGGGATTGGGTCTGGTTTGGCGGCAACCTGTTCAACACCGAGGGGAATTTCGGCACCACACCGCTCGTCGCCACCTACATCCAGGTCTTCTTTATGAAGATTTTCGGCCTCGACGGATTCGGCTGGCGGTTCAGCAACGCCTACCTGTGCGCGGCCGGGATCGCCCTCCTGTACGGCTTTTTGAGAAAATTCCTCGCCGAGCGGATCGCGCTGACGGCCGCCGCGTTGCTGGCCGGGTCCGCATACCTGATCGGTTTCGCCAAGATCGGATATACCAACCTGCAAGCCTTCTTCGCCCTCGCGCTGGTCCTGTTCCTCTCCGCGGAAGCCGCGCGGTCGAAGTCCCGGACGGCGTTTTTCCTTTTGGGATCGGCGCTGGCTTTCTGCGGCTACACCTTTCCGGCGGCGTTGTACGTCCTCCCGCTTCCATTTCTGTTTCTCGGCTTCCATCATCCTCCGAAAACGCGCGGGGCGGCGGCGGATTGGGGGATTCTGCTGGCGGCGTTCGCCACTCTGGCGTTTCCGCTCTTTCTGCAACCGGATTATTGGGCCGAAAAAATCCCTGGGACCGTCTTGGCCAATCCCAACGCCCTGCAAACGCTTTGGAGGACGGTCGACCATTTTCTGGCAAACGGTTTGTATGCGTTTTTTTCGTTCCTCTACGTCCAGCAGGAAACGCATTTCATCGCGGTTTCCTACGCGGATCCGATCACCGGGGCGTTGATCCTCATCGGCTTCGGCGTATGGGCCGCCAACTTCCGGAGGAGCCGTTTCTGTTCTTTTTGGATGGCGAGTTTCTTCTGCCTGCTGTTTTTGGTGGGGATGTCGCACGGGTACGATGTCCCGCCCACCACGCGCATGTTCCTGATGCTTCCGTGCTGGATGGTGTTTGCCGCGTCCGGTCTGGAATACCTACTGGAAGGGTTGACCGCCCTTTTCCGATTGCCGCCGAAGGTTCTGCTCGGGGTCCGGGGGGCAATCCTGCTGTTCATTGTCGGCGTGAATCTCTACCAGGCGCAGGTCCTGGCCTATGATCTCTACGCCAGCCGGCCCCCGCTGGAATCGATTTTCCTGCGTTCGGCGGAGGAGGCCACCCGAATCCGGCCGGGATCTTTCCGCCGCTACCTTTTCCTGACCGATTCTTCCTGGACGGCGGCCGGATTGCGGATCCTGCAATCGGTGTACCCGCAAGTCCTTGGGGGCGCCGAGATTTCAGATTACCGGGTCGACGGCGGGCCCATGCCCAAGCCGGTTTTGGAATCCCTGGCCGATCCCGCAACGATGGTGTTCCTCCTCCCCTTCTCTCACGCCGGATGGCAGGAGGATGTCGAGAAAATCCTGCGGGAGGCGGGCAAGGATCCATGCCGGATCCGGACGGCGGAAGGAAAGGAAGTGGTGGCGATCTTCGCGCCCCCGGAATTCTCCCCGATCTGCCATCCGCGATGGGGATTCCCGCCCGGGTTAAGTTGTTCATTCTTTAAAGTGGCCGATTGCCTCCCGATGCGGAGACCGATCGGCGCCCTGTTTCTTAGCGGGTGGAAATCGGCCGGTACATCCCCGGGCGGCCGGGAGGGTATGCATCGACTGCGTCTCTACCCGGCGATCCCGGATTTGGAAAAGCACTTCCCCTTCGACAGGATTCCGCTCCGCATTCATTTCGCCATCTGGAAAAAGACGGCGGCATGAATGCGGTCCACGTTCGAATTATTCTCATCCGGCGAAACGGGAAAAATCGGAATTCCAACTCAAATTTCCCCGCGGAAGGCCGAGACGCCGCGCCTCCTTCCCGCATCCGACCGGCTATAATTGGAAGAAACCGGTTTCCAGTTGCCAAAAAGGAAGGTGCCCGCATGAAAGCCTATTTCGGTCCGATCGAAGAACAGACGGAAGAGAATCAGAATTTCCGCAAGGTGCTGTACACCGGGAAATACTGCCAGTTGGTGGTGATGTGCCTTCCGCCGGGCGAAGAGATCGGCAACGAGGTCCACAACGATGTGGACCAGTTTTTCCGGATCGAAGAAGGAAAAGCCAAGTTCGTCCTGAACGGAACCGAAGAGCATTTTGTGGAAGAGGACGAAGCGGCGATCATCCCGGCCGGGACCTACCACAACATCATCAACGCATCGGAGAAAAAGAAGCTGCAGCTGTACACCATCTACGCCCCGCCGAACCATCCGGACGGCACGGTCCACAGGGACAAAGCCGAGGCGGACGAAGCCGAGCAGCACGAACACCACGGATAGGAAGTGCGCGCAGGCGGACGATGCGCCTTCCAGGGCGTCCGCTGGCGGAGTGGATCGGAGATCGATCCGGAGAGCGTTCTCCGCTCTCCAGATCTCTTGTTTCGCCGGGGCGCGGATGGCCGGGCAGGGCTGCGCAGGCCGGCCCCCAACCGGGTCCGGGGGAACCTTTCGGAACCCTAAGGGTTGGCAAGGGTTCCCCCAACCCCAATGCGATAGCCGACTCTGAAATCCGATACCGACGGAATCGGTGAAAAATCCGCACTCCCAGAGAATCCTGCTTGCCTGCAGGAGGCTGGCGGTTCCATTCTCCGTCCGGCAGCGCCCGGAGGGCTTGCGTCCGGCGAAATCCCTGGTATAGTAATACATAAGAACGATTATTAGTTAGGATTAATTTTCTTGAAGGATTGCCCGCGGCATGGACGTCAGGATCCGTTCTGAACAGCTCGTTCAAAAACTTCGCGATCAGGGATACCGGCTGACCCCCCAGCGGCTGGCTTTGGTGGACCTGATCGCCCGCAGCGAAGGGCACCCGAACGCCGCCCAGCTGTACGACCGTCTCCGGCGGCGGTTTCCCACCACCAGCCCGGCCACGGTGTATAAATTGCTGGCGCTGCTCAAGGAGTTGGGGGAGGTGTGCGAAATCGATTTTCACGACGACAGCCATTACGACGGCAACCGGCCGGAGCCTCATCCGCATCTGATCTGCATTAAATGCCGGAAGATCGTGGACGGCACGATGGACCTGGATCCGGAGTGGGTGCGGCGGATGGAAAATAAATCCGGATACCGCATTGAGCGGCACCAGTTGACCATCTTCGGGGTTTGTCCTGAATGCCGGAAATAACGGCGTTTCTTTTTTTCCTTGTTATGGAGAATTATTATCAATAGAAAATAATATTCCATATATAGATTGGCCCGGAAAGTGCCCAACGGGCGGTGAAGGAGGTGATGGATCGTCAACCTGCAGCGGATCGACCCGGAACCGATGGAAAACATCAAAAAAGAACAATCCTAGGAGGCCGAAATGGCGAAAGTCGCACAAGAAATGGTCGAGAAATCCGGCGTGGACCTCAAGCAGCTGGTCGAGCTCCTGATTAAGAACGCGTCCGCCGAACTCACCACCTATTACTACTACACCATCCTGCGCGCCAACCTGATCGACTTGGAGGGCGAAGGGGTCAAGGAGATCGCCGAAACCGCGCGGATCGAGGACCGCAATCACTTCGAAGCGCTGATGCCGCGGATCTACGAGCTGGGCGGTAACCTTCCGGACAGCATGGTGGATTTCCACAATCTCTCCGCCTGCCCGCCGGCGAACCTGCCCAAGAATCCCGCCGACGTGAAAGGCATCCTCAAGGCGCTGGTGGAGGCGGAACGCTGCGCGGTGCGCGGATACACCCACATCTGCAACCTCACCGCCGGCAAGGATCACCGCACCTACGACCTGTGCCTGGCGATCCTCAACGAGGAGATCGAGCACGAATCCTGGTTCTCGGAATTTCTCGGCGAGGGGCCGTCGGGCCACTTCCTGCGCCGCGGGGAGACTTCGCCGTTCGTGGGGAAATTCCTGAAGTGACTCGGGGTTGGGGGGAACGGAAGGGAAACCCTCCTGCCGTTCCGCTTTCCGTTTTCCACAAGGGTGCTGAAAAAGGCTATAAACAACGTCATGGCAGGCGAACGTAGGAAGCGAAGCAATCTCTTCTTCTGTACAATAAATGGGATTGCCCCGCCCGCCACAACGGCGCCTGGGCGGGGCTGGCAATGGCATCTCGTGCCTTTTTCAGCACCCTGCTAAGATTGGAAGACACCAAGGCGGACAAGCCATGGTGTCTTTTTTTATGACTGCTCAGCCAAGCGATCGTCATGCCGGCGCCCGCCCTCGGCGCGTTCTTCGCCGGGTGTGAACTAAGCCGACATCCATAGCTCCGGGCGGAGTAACTGGACCCCGGCTACGAACACGCCGGGGTGACAATCAAAATCAACAACCCAAACGCGCCGAAGAATGGTTTATTTAGAATTTGGGGCAACATCGAGGCTGAGTAATTACTTTTTTTTATATTTCCCGCCCGGGCGTTGCGGAGCGCCTTCGGTCGGCGATTCGGACGACGGCCGCGAATGCCCCCGCCGCCACCATGATTCCGTCCTCGAACAAGCCGAACTTCGGAATCTGGATCAACAGCGGAAAGGGGATCGCCCAAAAAAGCAACAAGCCGAAGGTCATCCAATGGATCCCCCGGAGACGAATCGGCGCGGTGAACGCCATCAAGATCAGCGCCAAGGCGGTCGTCGGGCAGGGGAAAACCCCGGGCAGGAGCCATTTGGACGCCGGAGGCCCGTGCAGCAAGCCCGCCAGCGGATAGGCAACCATCACCAACCCCACGCCGATCCACAGGTTATCCTGCGCCAGCCTGCAGCCGGCAGGGCATAGCGGGTCGCTCCGGCGGCCAGGTCCACGCCGAAGAGTGCGGCAAGCGATAGGAACAACACGGATTGCGCGACGTGGGCCGGAAGCTGCTGGCCGAAAACCGTGAAGAAGACAATTCCTATCCACCCGAAGCAGAGGACGAAATACGCCTTGACCAGACGCTCGGTGGAAGCCGACGGTTTTCGGAGGAAGGCGGCCAGTCCGATCCAGCCGAGCAGGTACAAATGGATCTGCCATCCTTGACAAATATAACGAAAACGATAAAATAGGTTAGACTAAATAAAAAATTAGGTTAAAATAACTCTCGTTTTATAGATAACCAAGAGGAATGCCGCAGAAGGACGCTCGGCTGGAGGGCGCCTGATCCGCTTTTTGGAAAGGCGGCGGTTGCTCCCTATGGGAGGAACGAAAGAAGCCGCGGAGAGGTGGCGTCGGCAGGGCGATCGGATGACCGCAGGATACGGAAATCATCGGATCCGGGGCAAGCGCGGGTGTTTCCTGTATTCTTCAGGCGGTTGGGAGTGAATGCATCGGATCGGATAACGCGGAGGGAATGATGGAATCTGGTATCCGTTTGGTCATCTGGGTATCCGGGATCGTCATCGCTGCGGCAGGGGCATGGTACATCGTCACGCGCATGCGCCGAAGTTGGGTTGTCCAAACCCGGGAGAATCGGCGCAGGCGGGTGGAAGATGCCCTGAAGCTGGTTTTTAATTTGCAGCATGAGGGGCTGCCCGTCGATCAATACCGCTTGGCCGTTGAGCTGGATCTCACGATCGAGGCGATTCGGGAGTTGATCAGACGTCTGGAAACCCTGAAGCTGATTCGGACGGATGATACTCGCGTCGTTCTCACGAAGGAAGGGCAGCGGTGGGCCTTGCAGGTGATCCGGGCCCACCGGTTATGGGAGAAGTATCTGGCGGATGAAGCGCGCATGCCCCTGCAGCGGATCCATACCGCCGCCCATCGTCGGGAACACCGATTAAGCGTGGAAGAGGTGGATCAATTGGACGCCGCCTTGGGGCACCCGGCGTTGGATCCGCACGGAGATCCGATCCCCAGTGCGACCGGAAAACTGCGCAATACCAAAACCCGATATCCGCTGGTCCGCTTGAAGGCCGGGCAACGCGGAAAAATCGTCCATCTGGAGGACGAGCCTCCGCTGGTGTATGCCCAGTTGTTGGCCGAGGGATTGTTCGTCGGCCAAAAAATCCGCTTGGTGGAAAAAAGCCCGCACCGCATTGTGTTTACCAGCGGCGCTACACGGCACAGTCTCGCCCGGCCCATCGCGGAAAATATCTGCGTGCAGATCGAAGGGCCCGCGGCGCAGCCTGCTCTTTCCGGAGTCTCGCTTTCCCATCTTGGCCATGAAGTCAAGGCGGAGATCGTCGCCATTGATGACCGCTGTCAGGGCTTGACGCGCCGCCGGTTTTTGGACCTGGGCTTGACTCCGGGAACGGTGATTTATCCCGAATTGGAAAACGCTTTCCGGGATCCCCGCGCCTACCGCGTGCGGGGAACCTTGATCGCGTTGCGCAGCGATCAGGCGGCGATGATCCGGGTTCGTCCGGTCCCGGTCGTACCCTAGGAAGGAACGGTGAAGAATGCCCAAGAAGAAACTTGCCGCCAGGAGCGGCGCGCCTCCGGAGGGTGCCCGGATGAAACAGATGGGTTTGACCTTGGAAAAATTCGACAAGGTGGTGGCGTTGGCCGGCAACCCCAACACCGGCAAATCCACGGTCTTTAACCGGTTGACCGGCCTGAACCAGCATACGGGAAACTGGCCGGGGAAAACCGTCTCCCGGGCCGAAGGCGGCTTCCTGTACGAAGGCGTCCGCTACAAATTGGTCGATTTACCCGGCACGTACTCCCTGCTGTCCGCGTCGCAAGACGAAGAAATCGCGCGCAATTTCATCCTTTTCGGACAACCGGATTGCGTGGTGGTGGTTTCGGATGCCACCGCGTTGGAACGGAACCTGAACCTTGCGCTGCAAGTTATGGAGATCACGGACCGTGTCGTGATCGCGGTCAATCTCATGGATGAGGCGGAACGGAAGGGAATTCGTGTGGATACCCGGAGCCTTTCGCGCGATCTGGGCGTTCCGGCGGTTCCTCTCGTGGCGCGCACCGGCCAGGGGATACCCGAACTGCTGACGGCGACCCATGCGGTGGCCTCCGGACGCTTGCGGACCAAACCGTTACGGGTGGAAGGGACACCGGGAGTGCGGCGCGCGGTTTCCCTTCTGAGCCGGCAAATTCAATCGCTGTATCCGGATCTCCCCAATGCGCGATGGCTTGCGATCCGCCTGTTGGACGGCGATGCCCTGATACAGCAGGCGATTCGAGACGGGGAGTTGGACGAATTCGTTCACGCGGCGGGCCGGGTTGACGAGGGCGCCGGCGTGGTTTCCGCCGAAGGGAACGCCTAGGAGCATACGATGGCCGATACCATCACTCCGCAAGACATTCTGGAACGCGCGGAAGGCCTGCGGGCGACACTGGCCAGCGGGTTCCGTGATGAAATGGTGAAATCTTTGTACGCCGAAGTGGAACGCATCACGAAGCGGGCGGTGCGGATCGATGCGCAGGGCCGTTCCGATCTGGACCAGCGCATCGATCGGATTGTCACGTCGCCGGTCTGGGGGCTGCCGATCATGCTGTTGCTGTTGGCGGCTGTGTTCTGGGTGACCATCGTCGGGGCGAATGTCCCTTCGGCCATGCTGGCGGATGCGTTCTTCTACCTTGAAGAGAAAGCGGCGGCGCTGTTCACCGGGTGGGGATTCCCCTGGTGGCTGGTCGGGTTTCTCTGGCATGGCGTGTACCGCGGCTTGGCGTGGGTGGTGTCGGTGATGTTGCCCCCGATGGCGATTTTCTTCCCCCTGTTCACCATTTTGGAAGACCTGGGGTATCTGCCGAGGGTGGCGTTTAATTTGGACTGGCTGTTTAAGCGGGTGGGGGCGCACGGCAAACAATCCCTGACTATGGCCATGGGCTTCGGCTGCAACGCGGCGGGTGTGATCGCCGCCCGGGTGATCGAATCTCCGCGGGAGCGCCTGATCGCCATTTTGACCAACAATTTTGTGCCCTGCAACGGACGCTTCCCGACCCTGATCCTACTTGCCACGTTGTTTGTGGCCCCTGCTTTTCCGGCCGGCCTGGCTTCGTTTGCCGCGACCGGCACGGTGCTCGGGGTGGTGCTGATCGGGGTTTTGGTGACGCTCTTGGTCTCCTGGGCCCTCTCGCGCACCGTGTTGCAAGGCGAGGCTTCGGCGTTCACCCTGGAATTGCCCTCCTACCGGCGTCCCAATATCGGCCGGATCCTCTACACGTCCTTGATCGACCGCACGGTGTTTGTGTTGTGGCGGGCGATTCTCACGGCGGCTCCGGCCGGCGCGGTGATTTGGATCCTGGGCAATATTCCGGTTGGCGGCCAAACCTTGGCGCAGGAGATAGCCGCTTTTTTGAATCCCTTCGGCCTTCTCCTGGGCCTCGACGGCGTGATCCTTCTGGCCTATATCATCGCCATTCCGGCCAATGAGATCGTCGTGCCGACGATCATGATGGTGTATATGGGCGTGGGCATGATGACGGATCCGCCGGACCTGGAATCGCTGCACACGCTCCTGGTGGACGGCCACGGGTGGACCATGCTGACGGCCGTCAACCTGATGCTGTTCTCGCTGTTGCACAACCCATGCGCCACCACCATCCTGACGATTTATAAGGAAACCAAAAGCTATCGATGGACTTTCCTGAGCGTCGTGATTACTCTCGGGTTGGCTTTCTTGGCCACCTTTACGACTGCATCGGTGGTGCGCTTGCTTGGAGGGGGATGATCTTGGACGCTGCCGACAGGGGCGGGTTCAGCCCCACCATCCAGAATTATCTGAAAACCATTTATTGGCAGACACGGGAGGGACGGCCCACCAGCACCCTGTCGCTGGCGGAAGCCCTGGGGATCCGGCCGGCCTCGGTGACCAACATGCTGCAAAGCCTAGCGGACAAAAAGCCGGGTTTGATCCGGTATCGAAAGCATCGTGGTGTGACACTCACTCCGAAGGGCGAAAAGGCCGCCTTGCAGGTTATCCGGCGTCACCGTCTGATCGAGCAATTCCTTTTCCAAATCCTTCGCTACCCCTTGGAGAAAGTGCACCCGGAGGCCGAGGAGTTGGAACATGCCGTCTCGCCGTTTTTTATCGAGCAGATCGTTCGGTTGATGCAGGACCCGAATTTCGATCCGCACGGCCATCCGATACCGGATTGGAATTTGACGCTGCATGACCCGCGGAATCTGATCCCGCTTTCCGGCCTCCGTCCCGGACAAAGCGGCGTGGTCCGTCAGATTGTCCATGGCGATCAGAAGGCTTTGGCTGCCCTGAACGCCATCGGACTTCAACCGGGGTCGACCATCCTTGTGACGGATCGGAATCCGGCGGACGGAGCTTTGCAAATCCAACTGCTGGAAAGCGGTCAGGGGATGGCGCTCAGCGCGGCGACGGGGGAAAGCATACAGGTTGATGCGGTGGAGGGGTAGCGCCGGGCGTGTTCGCCGGGATGGCGCGCCGGAACGGATGCCCGACGGTCTTCCGGATACGGGACCTACCCGGCGGAGGGGTTCCCCAGTCCGACGCCCGCGATGCCGGTCCCGCAAGCGGGGCACCGATCGTCCCCTGTAACGCCGCAATCCAGGATCCGGTTCCCGATGCGCCGGATCACCGCACGGCCGCAGTGTGGGCAGAGGGTGTCTTCGCCGTCGGCCGCATTGCCCAGGTAGACGTAATGCAAACCGGCCGCTCGCCCGATCTCCCGAGCCTCTTCCAGTTTTTCGAGGGGTGTCGGCGGCCGATCGTTCATCCGGTAGGCGGGAAAGAAGCGGCTGATGTGCCAGGGCGTATCCGGGCCCAATTCCTGCGCGATGAAACCCGCCGCGTCCTTCAATTCCGCCGGATCGTCGTTGATCCCGGGGATCACCAGGGTGGTTACTTCCAGCCAGATGCCCAGACGCCGGATGGTTTTTAAGCTTTCCAAAACGGGAGCGAGCTTCGCGCCGACATACTGTTGATAGGTTTTCTCCCGGAAGGCCTTCAGGTCCACATTGGCGGCATCCAAAAACGGAGCGGATTGTTCGAGCATTTCCTCCGTCATGTACCCGTTGGTGATGAACAGATTGGCCAGCCCGCTGCTGTGCGCAATGCGCGCGGTGTCGAGGGCGTACTCGGAAAAGACCGTCGGCTCGGTGTACGTATAGGCGATGCTCCGTGATCCGGCTCTGCGGGCGGCGGCGACGATCTCGTCCGGCGCGGCAAGCTCACCCAGGAGAAGATGCCGTTCCCGCGGCATCTGGGAGATCTCCCAGTTCTGGCACCAGCTACAGCGGAAGTTGCAGCCCGGCGCGGCCACGGAGTAGGCGGTCGTGCCGGGATGGAAGTGAAAGAGCGGCTTCTTCTCGATGGGATCGACATGCTGCGCGATGGTCTTCCCGTAAGCGAGCGTATACAGCACCCCTCCGCGGTTTTCCCGGACTTGGCAGATGCCTTTCCCGCCGTCGGGGATGATGCAGCGATGCGCGCACAAGCGGCAGCGCACTTTTCCCCCGGGCAGCTTGTCGTATAGCATCGCTTCCTTGGGCGGATCGTCCAGTAGCGGCTTTTTCATGGCAAGCGTTGGAACCTCCGAACATAATAGGTCTCCCCGCTGTACTCCGTTTCCAAGATCCGGTTTTGCGCCACCAAGGCGTGGACGCTCTCCCAGGACGATCCGGCCTTTCGGAGGAGCGCGTCGACGGCCTCCCGGCGCATCGAATGGATGGCGGTGATGCTGAGTAGATCTTCCTGGATGCTCCCCGTGGAGGAAAAGGCGTTGCCTTCGCACCCGGTCAGGTATTCCAGGGAAGCGGCTTTTGTGCTGAGAATTTGGTAGGCGCGGTTGACGACCCGCTCTTCGGGCGGGTCCACTGATTTCACCGTGGGGGGCCGCGTGGGAATGGCCAGGTACGCCGCGGAAGGATTCAGACGCGCCAGGAAGTCCGCTACGTGGCGCAAGCTTTCCTCTCCGTCATTGACATCGGCCGCCAACATGGTCTCGGTGACCAACCGGCCCGGAAATGCATGGGCAAAGGTCAGCGCGCCCTCCAAGATCGCATCCAGCTTCAGGCTTCTATGCAGCCGGTCGACCCGGCGCCAAACCGGTTCATCCACGGCATCCACCTTCAGCGAAACCCTGTCCGCCTCCAGGAGCGCTTCCCGCACTTGCTCCTGCCAGATGAGCGAGGCGTTGCTGATGACGGCGATCGGGATGCGCAACGGCTTCAACAGGCGGATTGTGCGTTGCAGGTTGATGCCCAGGTTGGATTCCCCGTCGGGGACGAAGGTCGGATGCTCAAGCGGTTCCCCGGCGGCTTGTACTCCCTCCATCCTCTTTTACACCATATGCAGAATGTCTTCGGGGCCATAGAACGTTTCGCGGCCGATTCGCATGGTGAGGGTTTGCCCCGCCTGGCAGTATCCGCAGGAATAGATGCATACTTTCGGCGGAATGTTGTTGATCCTGAGGCTGTGTCCGAGCCTTCTGGAGTGTACGGGGCCGGAAACGAAGTCGGTCATGGTGTTATTCCTCCCGTGCCGCTGAGGAATCGCTCCGGAACAAGGTTGGACCGGATGCTTGGAGGACGCCGGGCCGGGATTCCTCCCGCCCGGCGTCCTCCGTTCCTCAGAAGAGCAATCCGATGCGGTACACCAAGGCGCCGGCCACCAGCGATACGATCGTCATCAACGCGACGCTGAAGAAGGTCCACTTCCAGGAGCGGGTTTCCTGCTTGATCGCGGCCAGCGTGGCGATGCAGGGGATGAACGTCATTTGGACGACCAGGAAGGCCAACCCGGCAGCGGGAGTGATGGCTCCGGAGAGGGCCGCCGACAATCCGCCCGTCGTGTCATGAATTTGATACAGCACGCTCAGCGCGGCAAGGGTGTTTTCCTTGGCAACCACGCTGGTGAGCAAGGCCACCACCATCCGCCATTCCAATCCCATTAGGCGGCCGACCGGCGTCAGCCATTCCCCGAAGGTGGACAGGTACCCGCTTTGAAAATCCCCGCCGGGAAGGTAGGAGATCCCCCAGATGATCATCGAGACGGCGACAATCACGGTTCCGGCTTTGGCCAAGAACTCCCGCAGATGCTGCCAAATGTAGAGTCCGATCGTCCGGCTGTTGGGCCAGTGGTACAGGGGCAGTTCCATAATGAAGGCCGTATGCTCCCCGCCCAGCACCAACTTGTGCAACGCGTAGCCGGTCCCGATCAGCACGGCGAGATTGATGCCCAGAACCGCCAGGGCGGCCCACACCGCCGACTCTCCGAAAAAGAGCGGCGCCAGGACCGCCAGGACGGCCAACCGCGCCGTGCAGGGGACGAAGGGTACGAGCAGGATGGTCAGGATCCGCGCCCGGTGGGAATCGATGATCCGCGCACACAGCACGCCCGGCACGTTGCATCCCAGGCTGAGGCACAACGGCAGGAAGGATTTCCCGTGCAGGCCCATCGCGTGCATGAACCGGTCGGTCACATAGGCGGCGCGCGCCATGTAGCCGGTGTCTTCCAAGAATCCGAGGATGGCAAAGAAGACCGCCAGCACCGGGGCAAACGTCAGCACCATCCCCGCGCCGGCCCAGGCGCCGTCCACCAGCAAGCCCCGCAACCACCACGGCGCCCCCGCCAGGGCGGTGTGCGCCCAATCGGAGACGGCTTGCACGATGTGCAAGTCGAGTGCCTCCTGCAGCGGGACGCCGATGCTGAAGGTGAGGCCGAACGCGGCGCCCAGAATTCCCAGCAGGATGAGAAACCCTCCAACCGGGTGAATGGCCAGGCGGTCCATCTTTTCCGTCAAGGTGATCTGACCGGCGCGGGGTTTTTTAACCGCCGCGCGGAGAATCTTTCCGATCCAGGCATAGCGACCGCCGGCGATCGCCACGACCGCATCCTCGTGGGCCATCAAGACGGCCTGCACCGCCTCCCAATCCGCCGGCGCCAGGCGGGAGTGCAGTACCTCCGTGATTTCCGAATCGCCTTCCAACAGTTTCAAGGCCGCCCAGTCCGGCGGGTACGGTTCCGGAACCGAGCCGGCTGTCAGGCGGTGGACTTCCTCCAACACCGATTGATGATCGGCGCGGATGGCGGGCCGGACCGGCTGGAAGGTATCCGGCTTATCCAGCAGTTGTTCGATGGCCGTAACCAGTTCCCGGATGCCCTGATTCCGGCTCGCCACCATGGGAATGACGGGCAACCCCAGGGCTTGCTCCAGGGCGCGGACGTCGATCTGCAAACCCTGCGCCTCGGCCACATCCATCATGTTCAGCCCCAACACCACGGGCACGGGAAGTACGAGCAGCTCGCTCAGCAGGTAGAGGTGGCGCTCCAGGGTGGCGGCGTTGACCACCGCGACCACTAGATCCGGCTGCTCGCGGACGATGAAATCGCGGGCGACGCATTCCTCCGGCGAATGGGCGGAAAGGCTGTAGGTACCCGGAAGGTCGACCAACTCGAGGGTCCGCGATTCGGTGCGGTGGGTGCCGCGCTTCTGTTCGATCGTTTTTCCCGGCCAGTTGCCGACGTGCTGCGAGAGGCCGGTGAGCAGGTTGAACACCGTGGATTTGCCGGAGTTGGGCTGGCCGGCAATTGCGACCACCACCTGGTCGGACGGACGGACGTGTTTCGGAGGAATTGCTTCGGGATGCGGTTCCGGAGACGGGCTGCGCGGAAGGTACTTTACCGTGATCCGGAAGGCCGCGCCTCTTCCCAGCGCGATTCGTGTGCCGCGGATCACCGACAGCAGCGGTCCGCGTCCGTCATTCTGGGCAACCTCCACCTCCGCGCCGGGCGTAAAGCCCAGCGCCGTCATCCGGGCGATGAACTCCATCCCCCCATGCAAATCTACGACCGAACCGTGATCTCCCGCATGCAGGTCGGCGAGCCGGACCTGCTGGCTTCCGGAATCGGCGTCTGTTTTTCCGCAGGGGGCGGTTCTTCTCCTGTGGAAAAAGCGCGAAAAATTTAAAAATTGGCCGTGATGTTGACGATTGCGCATTCTATCTCCTTCAGGGATCAAAAATTGTATCCCGCTTGCGTGAAATGATGAATATCCCGCGGCTTTTCCTCCGGGAAGCCCTTCCCGACATGGCATGGCTGGGGATGACCGTATTCCCGCGCCGATCGCGGAATTGCCCGATCATGGAAAGAAGGACCGCCTCGCGGCGGACTGGTTTCCGGACCTGCTTTACCGCGCCGTTTGGACACCCGGCGGATCGGAATCTCCGTCCTCGGCGAGGAATTGCTTGAGCACGGGGTGTTTCCTTGCCTCTTCGAAAATCGAGCCCCGGCGGAGAAATCACAGCGCCAGACCGCTTCCGCGGCCGACCAGCAGCCGCTCGCCGGGCCCTGGGCGCCCACCTTGGGCGGAAGCTCGATGCGCCCCTGCGGCCCGATGCTTCCCCGGCACACGGCGCGGGCCTCGAGGGGGATTTTCGCCGTTGCAAGTTTTTCCGGCCGGCCGATTCTGAACCCGCCCGAAGTCCGACTGCCCGCGAGGAACACGATCTCCTCCCCGTCCCGATACCCGTACTCGGCGTACGCTTCCGGCGGGATGCGGATTTCCCGCCGCGCGGAGACCACCGACCACCCGAACACCCACTTTCCGCCTTTGGCAAGTTGCGGCATACAACCTCCTGGTTCGTCGGGTTGTTATCCGGGGATTTGCTCGGCCGGATCCGGGCGGCCCGTCGACCGCGGCGCCCTTGGCCAGTAACGCCCCGTTTTCCGCCGATACTGCTCGTAGGATTCTCCGTACATCTTCACCAGTTTCTCCTCTTCCTCCAGGGTCTGTCCGTGAATTGCAATACAGGTATAGAGCAGCAACCCCAAGACGATCACGTTGGGGAGGATCAGAAAGCATCCGAGCCCGACGAGAAAAAACGCCGCATACCCGGGATGGCGGACCAGCCGGTACACTCCGGTGGTGATCAATTGCGCCTTCCCGCCCGTGGCGAGCGCGTCGCGTATGGATTTCCCGATCGACAGCGTAAAGAGGATGTTCAGCAGAAAGGCGATGCACATTAGGAAGACGCCGGCCCATTTTACCGGCTCCCGATCGAGCGCGGAAAATCTCCATAGCCAAGTTGCGCTGGCAGGGTGGAAGAAATATACGAGCATAACCAGAGTCCATCCCAGGAAGGCCAAGCCGAAAAACGGCGCCCATTTGGAGCGCACCCCGTATTGCGCCCGGGTGGATCGTTCGTGTTTTTCTTCGTACTTCCCGTAGGTCAGAAGGTAGAAGATCCAGAAGGCGATTATCCAGACCAGCAGAAAGACTTGCGTAAATTCAAACCGCATTTTTCGGTCCTTTTCCGTAAGAGGTGAGGGCCTGCCGCCTGGAGTCAGGCAATCCGCAGCGGAGAAGCGATTCCCGCCCGCACCAGGCAATGCGTACCGTTTATCCGGGCGACGATCCGTCCGGAGGGATCCTTGAAAAACAATTCCTCCAATTCCCGCGTATCCCGGTGGTCGAGTATTTCACATCCGTACTTCGCCAGGAAAGAACCGATCGCCCCCTTTTCGATCCCGAAATGCCACGCTTCCCCGACGCTCGAGAGGGTCTGCAGTGCGCCCTTCTCGCCGTAAAGCTGGCCTTCGCCGCGAATGACCGAGGCATAGGCATAGTTGAAGACGATTTCGCTTCCCGCTCCGGCGACATCCCGGATCGTCCGGAATGTCCGGTCCACCGATTCGGGCTGAAGATATTCCAGCACGCCTTCAATAAGGAAGAGGGTCTTTACCCCGCGGCGGAACCTGGCCTGCGCGAGTTTTTCGGGAATGGATTCCTTGTCGAAATTGATCGGCACGAACACCAGATTGGGCGGCGTTGCGATCCGGCGTTGGCGATATTGGTCGATCTTGGATTGGAGCGTGATCGGCGCATCCAGTTCGAAAAACTTAGTCCGGCCGGATTCTTCCCGGAAGCGGACCGCCCGCGTGTCGTACCCCGCGCCGATGATCAGAATCTGATCCACCCCGCCCGCGAGGGCTACCCGGAAGGCGGCGTCGATGTACTTGGTCCGGGCGATGATGTATTCATAGATCCCGCGGGCCGTGATCGCGCGGACCAGCAGCCTTCCGGCGCCGGGAATGCGGACCAAAGCCCGCATGAAGTCCGGCAGGATCGACACCGCGATCCGGTCGCCGCTCCGGAAGAGGGGGTCTTTCTCCAGCGCGGATACCGCCCGGCACAGGCAGCAAAGTTCCGCCGTCCGCGAGATTTTCGTTTCAATCCGTTTCTGATGCATTTTAGGTTGTCCTTCTTCTCATCAAGATTCATTCCGAGGCCGCAATCCGCCGTATCATTACGCTGCTTACGCCCAGCCGAGATGGACCATGTATTGGATCTTCAGCAGGTCCGAGAAGAAGCCCTGGATTCGCACCCGCAGAGGCAATCGCTTCTCGCCGAAGTAGAAGGTCGACTTGAGGAAGGTGAAACGGTCGTCCCAGGAGAGGATCCGCTC
The DNA here is from genome assembly GCA_016928575.1 of Anaerolineales bacterium. Classification (NCBI taxonomy): domain Bacteria; kingdom Bacillati; phylum Chloroflexota; class Anaerolineae; order Anaerolineales; species Anaerolineales bacterium. Next base: position 15,424 of record JAFGKK010000007.1, on the reverse strand, counting down.
CGGTTTCTCCAATCCCCAGGTGAGGAAGGAGCGCTCGTCCATCCCCGCCCGACGGACGACCATCCGGTTGGCGGTTTTCACCCCCAGCGGGGAGACCGCGTCGAAGAGGATCTCTCCGCCGGGGAATTCGTCCGCCAGATCCCGGAGGAAGCCCTTGATCTCCTCTTCGCGGAAAAAATAGAAGAGGCCCGCGGCGAGGAACAGCACTTTGCTCGACGGCCGGATCTCCTTCCGCCAGCCCTTCTCCAGGAAGGAGGCGGCGAGGGCCTTGCGTCGCGCGGTTTCGGGAATGAATTGCTTCCGCAGCGCGATGACTTCCGGCAGATCCAGATCGAACCAGCGGAGCAGCCCGTTGTCCACCCGGTCGAAGGTGGTGTCGAGTCCGCAGCCGAGGTCGACGATCGTGGCTTGCGGATGGACTGCGAGCAACTTCCGGACCGCACGGTCGATGGACAAGCTGCGCATGATCCATCCGGCTTGGCTGAGTTCGGTGATGTTCCCCGCAAGCGAGGAAAAATCGAAATCCACGCCGTCGATGATCTCCAGCGCTTTTTTGTCGACCAGCAGCGGATCGGGTTTGCGGGATTCGCGTGCCCGGCCCCACAAGGGCAGGAGCAGAGTCTTGGGAACGTCGCTCAGCGTCACGTGCATTTTCTGGGACATGGATACTCTTCTTTCTATCCGGCCGGCAGGCCGGCGGCTTACAGCAGCCACAAACCAAGAAGGACGACCGCTCCGAGGACCACAATCCCGGCGACGGTGTACAAGAATCGCCAGTCCAGCGGAATCTCGGCGCTGCCGTCCGGGAGCGGCGGGGTGTCGGGATCAAAATATTTCCTCAACCCGTCGATAACCGGAGTCGGGACGCCCGCCTTCTGGATTAATTCGTCGAACTCCCCGGCCAGGTGGCGGATCTCGTCCTGGGCTGCGTCGGCATGCTCGAGCATCGCGGTCCGCATCCGCGGATGGGGGAGCATCCGCTGCAGGTACCAAACGAGCAAGGGTTCGGGCAGCAATTCCATCTGCCGGATGCCGGCGGGAACGACGGGATACCCCAGCTTGCGCACCACGGCGAACCCCTCGCGCATGGCGCGGACCGCCAGGACGACCGCGTCGCGCGTGCGCCCCATGCGCACGTTATCGCGGCCGGCCGCGCGCATCGCCGGAGCGAGCGAAGGCATCAGCAGCGCGACGTGCGTCTTGAGCCAAGCGTCCATGTCGGTGCGGATCTCGCCGGCAAAGCCCGGCATTCCGTCGAACACCGCAGCGATGTCGCGAGTCCGCGGACGAATGCTGCCGTCCGCCTCGCCGAGCGGGATCTTCACCGGCTTGTCCGGCTTTCCGCCGAACAGGTAATGGATCTTGTACCCCCGGCGGTAGCCGGCCGCCATCGGGAAGCCCATCATTACCCGTTGCGCACCGAGCGCTTGAACCAGCGCATCCGGGCCGGCGGCGTTGTTCATCAGGAACAGGATGTTCGGCGTGCGCGTGTTCGCGGCCAGCGCGGGAAGTATCTCCAGCGCACGGTTCTTGCGCATCACCACCATCACCAGATCGTAGGCGTCCTCCGGTTCGAGCCGTTCGACGATCCGCGGCCGGCTGACCGACTCTTTTCCGGATTCCGTATCGACCAGAACCAGCCCGTGCTGCCGCAAATCCGTCAGCCGTTGGCCGCGCGCCAGCAGGGCGACCTCGTGCCCGGCTTCCAGCAATCGCGCGGAAAAGAAGCTTCCCAAGGGGCCTGCACCAAAAACTAGGATTTTCATGTTCGGTTTCCTCCGTGTCGGATTAAGGTTTTTTCCGCGAGCCGGAAAGATCCGCACCGTGCGGCAACCGCCTGTATGCCTTATGCTCCGCTGTTCTTCAAACGCCTTTGCGGGCTAAGGCGCAAAACCAGCCTTTGTCGTACTCTTCGAACATCCGGATCTCCGCAAACCCGGCCCTGGTTAGGATTTCCTCTATCTCCCGGATGCCGTAGAACCGCATGCCCGCCCATCGCGCCAGCTTGCGATTCCGATCGTCGAATTTCCCGCCCGCGTATCCTTCGCCGATGATCATCAATGTTCCGCCGCCTCGCATCACCCGGAGGATTTCCCGCGCGTCGGATTCCAAATCGGGCCAGAAGTAATGGGTCTCGATGGCCAAGACCAGGTGGAACATGGCGCCGGGGAAGGGCAGGGACGAAACCGATCCCGGCCGGATGTCGACGCGGCCCGCGCGGACTTGGGGCGCGTTTCTTTCCACGGCCACCGCGACGCTTTCCGGCGAATGATCGATTCCGTACAGGCGGCTGTGCGGATCGGCTTCCGCCAGTTTGCGGATGGTCTCCCCTCCGCCGCAGCCGATATCCAGCGCGGAACCATACTTCGCGATGTCAATGTGCCCCAATCCCCATTCGGTCAATTCCCAATGCCCTGCGTTCATCCCCCGGGCCACCACCCGGCCGAGCCAGCCGGAGGGTTTTCTGTATTGGTCCATAAATTTGCCGATCAGATTCATGCTGCTCCTTGTCGTTGCGGAAGCGGCGCTGGGTTTTGTGGAAGGTATTCCGAACTGCCTTCGTTTCCCCTTCCCTTCCGCCTCCTCAGCGCACTTCGGCGACGGCGATGCAGTGCGTGCCGTTGATGCGTCCGAGCGGGGTTCCGTTTTTGGCAGTGAGGTGCTTCCGTTGCAGCTCCGCGGGGGTGTGGTGCGCGATGAGCCGGAAGCCGCGCTGCTCCAGAAACGATTCCGCCTCGCCGTCCTCCAGGCCGAAGGTCCAGCCCTCGCCCGCCCGGGAGACGGTTTCGAAAATCTCCCGCTCACCGTAACGCCGGTTCTCGCGCCGCAGGACGGATGCATAGATGTAATCGAACACCACCCGGCTGCCCGGCGCGGCGTGTTGCCGGATGAAGGCGAAGTTGCGGTCCACCGCCGATGCAGTGAGGTACATGGTGATGCCTTCCATGAGGAAAAGATCCTTACGCCCGCGCCGAAAACCCGCCTGCGCCAGCGCTGCGGCAAGCTCCTGCTTGTCGAAATTAATCCGCACGAAGGTCAATTCGTCCGGAAGGGGGATGCGCTTCCGGCGCAGGATCTCCACTTTCGGATCCAACGTGGGCGCCACATCCAGCTCGAAGATCCGCGTCCCGCGGTTGCGTCCAGCAAAACGCAGCGCGCGGGTGTCGAATCCGGCGCCCAAGAGGACGATCTGGTCGAAGCGCGCCTCGAGCGCTGCGAGAAACGCCGCATCTAGCTCCTTCGTCCGCGCCAGAACGTATTCATAGATCCCCGCCGGGAACATCTTGGCCATCACCAGCCGGCGGACGGGGGGGATGGCGGCCATCAACCGGGCGCCGAAGGGCAAGATCCGCTCCGCCAAGTAATCCGGGCCGCGGAGGCGCGGATCTCTCTCGCGCGCGGCGCAGGCGCGCGAGAAACAGGTATACCCGGCTGTTTGGGATGCTTTGGTTTCGATTCGTTTTCCCGCCATTCCCGTTTCCTTCTTTCTTTATCCAGCGAACACAACGGTCAGGATTGCGCCTGCAGGAACCCGTCGATGGCCGCCTGGTATTCCGCCTGATCGGTGACCGAGGTCGTATGCCCGCTCCCTTTGAAAATTTTCCACTCCGCGTTCGGATAGAGGCGGCGGAAGGCGGCGCGCACCCGCTCCGGCGACGCCGGGTCCTCCTCGCCGAGTACCAGGAGGATCCTCCCGGACCAGCCGGCCAAATCCTCCGCGGACCACGCCCGTCGGTAGAAATCCAGCGTCCGCTCAAGGATGCCGAGGAAGTCGGGCTTTTGCAGATGGTGATCCATGATTTCGCGGAACTGGGCGAGCATCAGAAGCATTTCCGGGGAAGAAGAATCCGCCGGCATGAGCTTGCCGAGCGAGCGGCCCAGCAACCCGCGCAGGGCAAACGCCGGCAGCAGCGACAACCCGCGCACCATCCGCTCCACGTTCCCAAGCCCGGTGGGATCGGGCGCGGCCGTGTGCGAAAGGACCAGCGAGCGGGAGACGGCCGGGAATCGGCGCGCGAAAACCTGGCCGACAAATCCGCCGTACGAGCCGCCCATCACGTGCGCGCGGGTGACCCCTTCGTGCTGCAACACCGCCGCCATGCCGTCGCACAACTCGTCCATCGTGCGCACCGCCGGGTAAGCGGGGACGACGATCCGGTATTTTCCCCCGAAGTAGGCGATCGAATTCCAGCTGATGTCCGGATGGGTCAGCGCGCCGGAAAGCATCAGCAAAGGCTCGCCGCCGCCGGAGGAAATCAGGTACGGCCATTCGATCCCGCGGTAACGGATACTGCGGTAGGGATACGCCTCGCAAAAGGCGTGGAACTTGCGCAGTTCATCCTCGGGGACGCCGGCGTAGAGCTTGGCGATTTTCGGATCGTCGAGACCTGCAAGGTGTTTCATAAGGATCTCCCTTCTTTCGCGATTGAAGATTCCTCTTCTTTGTGCCTTGGTGTCTTCGTGGTAAAAAGGGTTTACGCCACGAAAACCCAAAGACACGAAGAAATGCTTTCCTTTTTTCCTTAGTGCCTTGGTGCCTTCGTGGTAAAAAAGGGTTTACACCACGAAAACACAAAGACACGAAGAAAAGCTTTCCCTTTTTCCTTCGTGCCTTGGTGACTTCGTGGGGAAAAGGATTTACACCACGAAGACGCGAAGACACGAAGAAAGGCTTTCGTTTTTCCCTTAGTGCTTTAGTACCTTAGTGCCTCCGTGGTAAAAAGGGTTTACACGACGAAGACAAAAAGACACGAAGAAAAACTTTCCCTTTTTTCCTTAGTGCCTTGGTGCCTTCGTGGTAAAAAGGGTTTACACCACGAAGACAAAAAGACACGAGGGCTCAGGCGTATCGGTACGAATTCACCAGACGAGCGGCAGCAACCGCGACCGGACGCGCTGGGCGTATTCGCGGTAGCCGTCCAGCCCGGCCTGCAGGGCTTTGTCTTCCCGGGCCGTGCGGATCACGATGGCGAGCACGGTGACCGCCGCCGGGATGAGCGCCCAAACGGATTGGAGGACGAGCGCCGCCGCCAAATCGAATCCGATCGCGCCCAAGTAGCCCGGATGGCGGACGAACCGGTATGGGCCGGAATCGCATACCGCATGTCCCCGCTCTTTGGCGATCCGCATGACGCCGTAGAAGAAACGGTTGGCCGCCATCGCCCAGGCCGTCAGTGCCGCCCCCGCCGCGGCGATCGCGACCCCCGCCAGTTGCCACGCCAGGGGAATCTCCGGCGGCCACCCATGGCGCTGGTCTAATCCGCCGACGATACAGATCGCGGCCGGACCCCAGAGCGCCAACACGCCGGCCAGGATCCGGTCCAAATCCCATTTCCCTTCGAGCGAGGCGCGCTCGCCCATCAATCCGGGATACCGTATTCGGAGGATCACGGCGGTGACGATCTGCCCGGCTGCGCTGAGGGCGAGGAATACCCACCCCGCGCCCCAATCCAGACGCCCGGCGGAGACGAACAGGCATGCTGCCCAAACGCCGAGGAAAAACACCAGCTGCGCAAAATACCCTGCGGTGCCGCGGTTTTTTTCAGACATCGGCTGGCCTCCCGGCCGTATCATCGCCAGGCCGCCGAGGATCAGGCCGGCGGCGAGGATCGCGATCCACTGTGTCCATCCCAGGAAGCTCACCTGAAGGTGAAACCAATAATCCTGGTATCCCGCCAAGCCCTCCGTGCCCGGGATGACGATGAACGCCGGCTGGATTGTGACGAAGATCAGCCAGTCGAGGATGAGGAGATCCCAGCTCGCGAAGAACAACGCGAGCAGCGCATTGTGAACGAAGGCCGAGGGAAACGACAGCTCGCCGCGGTTTTCCCGCCGGAGTCTGGCGCTCGACCAAAGCGGCACACCGGCGAGGATGAGGAGGAACAGCACGCCCATCGCGAGCTGTTGGCCGATGGGTGCCGAGACCGGACCCACCGCCGCTTGGATATCGGGCGGATAATCGCTGACCCAGATCAACGGGTTAAGGTAGATAAAACCATACACGACGATGCTGATCAGCACATTCATGAGGGTGCCGTCGATAAGGATGCGTTTCAAGGAGAATTGTCGGATCATTTTTCGCCGCTCCTGGTTCGGATAAAGCAGGAGATCCTTCCCCGGCACTCCGAAGGCCGGAAAAGCCCTCCGGGCGGAAGCCGCCGGCCTTTCACGGCCAGAATCCCGGCCGGTTTAAGCAGGCGGTGGATTTCATTCCAGATCCTCCCCATATCCCCGACAGGGTGGGGGAAACCGAACAGGAATGCCAGATCGAAGCTTCGGCCGGGAAGGTTCGTTTGCGCGGCGTCGGCCAGCATGACGCGGGCATTGGCCACGCGTTCCTGCTCGATTTTTCGTTGCACGTGTTCCACGGCGAACGGATTGATATCCAGCGCCAGGACGCTTCCCGTTGCGCCGACGATCCTGGAGGCCGGAACGGTGAAGAATCCGGGTCCGCAGCCGACTTCCAGGACGGCTTGTCCGGCTTGAAGGCCGGCGTCGGCCAGCGCCCGGTACGGGTCCTGAAACAGGCCGTACAGCGTTTCGTGGATTAACGACATCATCTGGAAACTCCACTTACTCGGTTTGCGCATGGTTCCCCGCTTTCTTCCCATATCTGGGATGGATTGTGTTTTTTTCGTTCGGTCCGGTAGCCTCGAAATTCACCGTGTAGATCCAGAAGCCGCCGGCGAGCCGGGTCAGGCGGAACCCCGCCGATTCGACCAGCCGAATGGTTTCGCCGGCGAACAGGTAATCCGGATCGAGGAACTCCTCGGTGATGGAGAGCGTTCCCCCGGGCTTGAGCACCCGGCGCAGTTCCGCGAGCGCCCGCGCGCGGTCCGGTATTTCCGGAAGAACCGTCACCAGGAAGGCGCGGTCGACGCTCGAATCCGGCAGCGGCAGATCATACGCGCTTGCGACGTGCGTTTCGATGTTATCCACTCCGGCATCCCGCGCGCGCCGCTCCAGCCGCGCGATCATCTCCGGCTGGAGGTCAACCGCGACCAAGCGGCCGCTGTTCCCCACCATCCGGGCGGCGTCGAGCGAGAAGGCGCCCGGCCCGGGCCCGAGTTCCAGGACGAACTCGCCGGGTCGGATCCCCACCCGTTCGAGGACCGGCTGCATGTAGTGCCGGCGGATGGGGTTGTTCACAATCCAGCCGATGGCGGCCGGGCAGGGGGAGGAATGTCCCAGGCGCGTCGCGGCTCTGGATGCGAACTTCAGGACCACCAGCCAGAAGAAGGACAGGCTGAACAGAACAACCAGAACGATGAGAACGGCGTTGCCTACGATCCCGAGCAAAGTGTTCCTCTCTTAATGAAATAGGAAGTACCGCGGTACGCGCCGCAGGTACTCCCGGTAAGGTTCGCCGTACTGCGCGAGACAGGCTTCCTCCTCCGCCAGAATTCCCCAGTGGCCGAAGAGGTGTCCGAGCGTCCACAAGATCACCGCCGCCCAGGAGCCGATCGCGATCGAGGCGCCTAAGAGCACCAATCCCGCGCCGACTACCTGCGGATGGCGCGAGATCTTGTACAACCCGCGCGTCACCGGCTGATCCAGGGGGGTCGCCGCGAAATTTAGGACCGAAACAATCACCGTCGCCAGTCCGAGCAGGAAAATCGCGGCGCCAACGGCGAACACCGGCGCGCCGAGTTTCAGCGGGGTAAGCAGGAGGAGAATCAACACGCCGAGCGAAATCAGCTTGCCGATGACGGTGAAGATCCGCTGTCTGCGGCTCCACTGTGAGCGGTCCCACAGCCGGGCGACGACCGGCTTGGGGAACGAACGAAACAGGATCGCGTCGGTCAGGGCCAGCAGCACCGGGGCGATCCAACCGTTGAGCCAGCCAAGGGACAGTGCGGGAAAGAGTTCCATCGCCAACTCCTTTTTTAAAAAGTGGAAGGCGGCCGCTGGGATTTCTCAGAAGAACAAGAAATACCGCGGAACTTTATGCAGGTATTGCCGGTATGACTCCCCATATTGTTCCAGGCAGGTTTGCTCTTCCGCCAGTTTCTCCCAGTGGCACAGAGCATTGCCGACCGTCCATAGGGTTACCGCCGCCCACGATCCGACGGCGATGCAAATGCCAAGCGCCGCCACCCTCGAAGTCACGTTTTGCGGATGACGCGATATCCGGTAAATGCCGCGGGTTACCGGTTGATCCGGCGGCGTATCCCGGAAATCCAGAAAGGATTTGACCTGTCCGGCCAGGCCGGCCAGGGAAACGATGCAACCGACGGCGAAAACCGGATCGCCGATTTTTAAAGGGGTGAACACAACCAGAACCAGGCTGGCCGTGAAGACCAGGTTGCCGATGGCGGCGATGACCCTCTGCCAGCCTTCCACCTTCACGCGGCCGTACAGCCGTGCGACCACTTCCTTGGGAAGGATCCGGAACAATCCAAGATCCACCAGCGCCATCAAAACCAAAGGCACCCAACCGTTGAGCCAACCGAGGGATAAAGCGGGAAAGGGTTCCATGCTCATTCCTCCTTTGAATGAATCTTCACCAAACGAAGGGAATCAGCCTTTTGGTTTTCCGGGCGTACGCTTCCCATTCCGCGCCGAATTCCTTCTGCATCAGGATCTCCTCATCGCGGATGCGGATCAGGACGACGACCATCGCCAAAACGGTCAGGGCCAACCCCAGCCAGGAGCGGAACAGCAGGGATTGCCCGATTCCCATCACGGCGATGCCGAGGTAGCGCGGATGGCGGACGAGCCGGTATGGCCCGCGGGTGATCAGGCGGTGGCCTTCCTGGAGCGTCACCTCCTGGCTGTAGAAGCGGCCGAGCGCCAGCCCGGACCAGAAGATCAGCCCCAGCCCGAGGATCGCCAGGATCAGACCGATCCAACGCAGAGGGGAAGAATCCGCCATCGTAAGCAGACTGCGTCGGTCGCTTAAGGGGATCAGCACCAAGCCGGCGAACAGCATCAGGGTGACGGCGACGCGCACGACGCGCTGACGCGGGACGAACTTCTCTGCCTGGCCCATCCCGCCGTGGAAGCTTTCCGGCAGGAGGATCATCTGGCATGCGGCGAGCGTCCCGAACAGGGCGATGGAGACGACGTAAATCAGCCGCGGCGGAAGGGCGAAATAACCGGGGAGATCATCCAATCCCCAGCCCAGCAGGGGCAATCCCGCGTAGAGGATGCAGGTCCACAGAAACGACGCAAATCCTTTGAGGTATTTCATGTGATTCTCCTGATTTCGCACCTGTCAGGTCTTAAGACCTGACAGGTGCGCCAAATTGCGGCAAAAACCGCCCGGTGCGTTCCCGGTAGGCGCGGTATTCGTCGCCGAATTGGGCGATCATCATTTCTTCTTCCTTAACCGTGGCGCGGTAGAAGAACGGGACGGTCAGGAGCGTCAGCAGCAGAAGCGGCCACATCGCGGAAAGGAGCGCCAGGCTGATGAAACAAGCCGTCAACACCGAGTACATCGGGTGCCGGATCCACCGGTACGGTCCGGTTGTGATCAACGCATGCTCTTGGCGCAACTGCAGGACGGTCGACCAGAATTCCCGCAGGGTGTGATGCACCCAGACCAGGTACAGGAGGCTCAGAATCCCGAGCCCCGCCCCCACGGCCCGCACTCCGGCCGGCAGCGGGAGGACCAGCCACGCCGGTTCACTGGGGATCAGCGCGTACAGACCGACCAGCACGAGGATCGCCAGGAACATCAACGGGCGCAGTAGAAGGCTCCATGTTCCTTCCCGCCGGGCGGCGTCCTTATCGACCGACCAGCTGCTTTCCCCTTTCTGGCGGACCTTCCAGCCGAAGAACCCCCGGATTCCCAGGAGCGCGAGGAAGAGCGCGAAAAATGCGATCTTGAAGACTTGTCCCGATTGCATGGTTTGCTTCCTTATCAAACTGAGTCGATGAAAGGATGCCCTTGGCCGATTCAACCCATCGGCTGTCACCAGATCGAGGGCAGCAACCGCGACCGGACGCGCGCGGCCTTTGAATATGGCAGCCGCCGGAGAAATCAGGCCGGCCCGGCCGCCGCTCGATCCGGCTTGACCGCCGTCCGGTAGCAAACCTTTTTGCCGAGCGCGAACGGCCCGATCTCGTAGCGCATGATGACGAAGCCGGCTTCCTCAAGGTGCGAGGGGTAGAGCGTGTAATCTCCCTTGGCCAGTCTGCGCTGCAGGGCGTTGGCCGCCCGCGGGCCGAACTCGGCCGAGATGTAGCGTCCGCCGGCTTTGAGAACCCTCGCCAATTCCCCAACCGCCCGGCGTTTTTCCGACAGGTCGAGATGATGGAACATGATGCAGGTGATCACCGCGTCGAACGACCCGTCCGGGTAGGGCAGGGCGGTGATCGAACCGACCCGGAACTCCGCCCGGAGGCCTTGGGTTTCCGCATTCCTCCGCGCGGCGGCGATCATCCTGGGCGATATGTCGATCCCGGCCACTTTGACTCCGGGGCAACGTTCGACAATTCGCGATGCCGTCAGGCCGGTGCCGCATCCCGCGTCGAGGATCCGCTCGCCGCTCCGCAAAGCGGCGAGCTCGAGGACGCGCCCGCGGAATTGCTCATGCGCTTTGCCCATCCACGCGTGGAAGAGCTTGTCGTAGACGGGGATCAGTGCATTGGTGAAATCGGTGAAGCGGTGCCGGTACATCGCGTTTCCTTCACCGCAGCCGCGGCAACAGCCTGCCCGTCCGCTGCATGTAGGCGGTGTACTCCGGCCCGAACAACTCGGTCAGGATCCGCTCTTCCTGCGGCATGCGGAGGCAGGCGTTCAGGAAAAAGCAGGTCACCGGAATAACGACGAGCACCCAGTTGCCTGCGGCCAACCCTCCCCCGAGGTACATCAGCAAATAGGCCGTGTAAATCGGGTGGCGAATGATCCGGTAGGGGCCGGATTGCACCAGCGCGTGCAGCTCTTTCGATCCGACGAAGGAAGAGAAGGAAAGGCCGAGATGATGGTGGGCCAGCCACAGGACCGCGATCCCCAGAACCAGCATTGCGGCGCCGGTCCAGCGCACGGCGGCGGGAAAGCGGAGCGCGTAGGCGAAGGCGAACGTTCCGGGAAAGAAAACGTACTCCGCGCCGAACACGATATTGACCAGCGCGGCGGTACCCGCGAGCGCCAGGGTCACGGGGCCTTCGCGGAAGTGAAATTTCCCGGTATCGCGGCTGATTTTGGATTGGTAGTAAATCCGGACGGCGCCGATGACGACGACCGATAAGAGCAGAATTCCGCGGAATACCGTTTCTTGGTCCATGGCTGTTTCTCTCCTGAGAATCAGAGCCGCCGGCGGATGCGGGGCGTGTACGCCCGCCGGGATTCCCCGCCCCGGGCTTTCAACATGCCTGCTTCCACGGCGATGACCCGCCGGTCGATGAAAAAGACGAACGCAGACGCGGCGACCCGCGGTGGGAACGAGCCGGGCAGCTCAGCGGCTCCGGAAACGATCGACGCCCATCCCAAGTGAATCGGGTTGCGGCTGACCCGGCACAGGGCTCCGCCGACCGGCACCGCGGTCTCCTCGCAAGGCTTCACCGTCGTTCCCGCCTTGCGGAAAAAGTTGTCGGCCGCCAAATTGACGCGATCCCGCATGCCGATGCAAGGAATCCGAGCCGGGTCCACGGAATCGGCACAAACGCGGCACGCGGGAGGAGGAGCAGGGTCAGCGTCGCCGCCAGGGTGATCCATACGGTGCCCATCGGCAAAGCCTTTTTTTTTCACGACGTCTCCTCGGAGTCGGAGATGGCCGGCGGAGAAAGACCTCCCGCAGGGTGAGCGGGATCCGCGGCTTTCTAGTGCGGTTTGCTATCCACCAGCGCCCGGCTGGTGATGCGGCGCATCCTTCCGATCTGCCAGTGGAGACGGTACGTTCCCGAATGGGTCAGCCACAGCTTGCCGTCGATTTCCTTGATCCAGCCTTTTTCGAACAACTCGCCGATGGAATGGACGATGCTTTCCTCCGTCTGACTGCGCTGCGGCAAGCCGATCTCCCGCAGGATCGGAAAGGAATCGAAGGTCATATCCTGGGAGGCTTTGTTTCGCAGCGCTTCGAGGGTGACCGCCTGGCGGGTTTCCACCAGGTGCAGCAGCCAATCCTGCAATTGCGTCCGGCGAAACCCCCGGTACTGTTCGGCGAAAAACATCGGATAGCGGGAAAGATCCGCGCCGCCGTCTCGGCCGGCCTGCAGCAACTCGGCCGCGAGTTCGATCCCGCTGCGCAGGATCAGCGCCGCCACGGCGATCCCGACCGCCGTGTCCAGCAGGGGAAAGTCCAGCAGGGCGGCGATCAACCCGGCGGTCACGCCCGCGGCGACCAGGACGTGGTTTCGGGAATCCACGGATTGCATGATCAGCGTCATCGATCCGTTGCGCACGCCGGCGTAGCGCTGGTACAGGCCGAGCCCCAGGCAGACCAACCCCGACAGCATGGCGGAAAGGAAAGCGAACAGATCCACTTCGGGCGGGGCCGGAACGAATACGCGGCGCAGGGAGGCATAGAGGGCCAGGCCGCCGGTCAGGAGCATCATCGCCACCAGCAGGAAATTCACCGCCCGCTCCCTCTGGTACTTGACCCCGAAAAACACCAGCAGGCTCGACAGGCCGTCCAACAGCGTGTCCACGGAATCGTTGAGCAGCCCCATGCTTCCCGAAAGGACCGCCGCGGGCAGTTTGACCGCCGCCAAGATCAGGTGGACGGCCACGGCGACCCGCGAGACGGCTTCCGGTTGCATCCAGCCGGCGGCCAGGGCGACGGCGCGGCGCACCCCGGCCAGGCGCCGATCGGCTTCCTGGCGGCCGACCGCAGTCAGGGCGTAACGGTTTTCCTCCCGGAACAGCCACCCCTGGGCCGCCATGCGCTCCAAGTCATGCGCCAACTCCTGTTCGAAGGAAGCGTCCTCGGCCGCGGACAAGCGGTACAACGGGGAAAACACGCCGAACCGCCGGGGCAGGGCGTAAAAATGCTCTTTGATGTCCGCCGTCGTCTGGGGCGAATCGGCCAGGGCCATCAGGATCATGTCGCGGTTGTCGTGGCGGCGGTTGCGCGTTTTCCGACTCATGGCTTCTCCTTGCACCCCTTTCCGGGGGGCCGGCACTGCCGGCAATAGCCGCTCAGGCGCAGATGGACTTCCAAAACCAGCAATCCTTCCTTCTCACACAGGTTCTGCGACAGCCGCATGACCTGCGGAGATTCAAATTCGATGATCTTCCCGCACCGCAGGCAGGTGAAATGGAAGTGCGGCTTGGTCCCGTCGACGGCTTCGAAGTGTCCGTGATCCTCGCCCAGATCGTGTTCCTCCGCTAGCCCGAGCCGTTTGAGCAGCGCAAGGGTGCGGTAGACCGTGGCGATGCCGATCCGCGGATCCTTGTCCTTAGCCTTGCGGTAGATAGTCTCGGCGTCGAGATGCCCGCGGTCGTTTTCCAGCACTTCCAGGATGACCTGGCGCGGACGGGTGAGTTTTAAACCTTGCCGGCGGACGGCATCGGCGAAATCCTCTCGTTTTCCCATGGGGCGTCCTTTCGATAGGTTTCCCGGATCGGCCAATGCACCCCGCCGGCACGCCGGGACAGCTCGGCCTTGGAAATGAGAATCGCCTTCTAAATGATAATAGTAATCATTCTCAAAATAGTAAGTTCCCTTTGCCGAATTGTCAAGGGTGGATTGTCACTTTCTATTGCACAGGCACCACTTCACGGGGAATCGTAGAGAATAAACCGCTGTCGGCGGTTTTTTAGGAAAAATCAGACGTTTCTTGGAGGAGATTTGTGGTGGAGGGATGTATAAAGCAGCCCGGCCATGTCGTCCGGAGAATATTTGTTTGGGGTTTCCAGCCACCACCGCACCAGCTGAATCGCGGCGCCGCTGACCACCTGCGCCAGGACCTCCGCCGGGACCCGGAACTCCAAAAACACCTTCACCGGGAGAGCCGCCAGATCCCGAGCCAGTTCGGACGAAAGGTGTTGTTGAACCCGGGTCGTCATCACCGCCGAGCCTTTCCCGCCGAGCATCACCCGGTATAGATCCTTGTTCTTTTCCGCGTGGCGGAAAATGTTCCGATAGGCATAATACTCCGCCTGTACGGGGAGGCCGCGTGCGAATTGGCGGTGCGCATCCTCCTCGGTGGCGCGCAAACCGTCTTCGATCGCGGACCAGACCGCCTCTTCTTTATCCTTGAAGTGGATATAAAACGTGCCGCGGCCCAGATCCGCCCGGTCGGTGATCTCCTGGATCGTCACCGCCTCATACCCCTTTTCCAGCACCAACTGCACGGCGGCTTGGATCAGTTGCCGGCGGGTCTGACGGCGCCGGCGGGCATGCCGGGAAGGTTGGGGGGCGTCCATACAAAACTCCTGTGCGAGCGGTATCAGCCCGACAATTACTGAGTGAGGGATCTCCGCCGGTCTGCAAATTCATCATATCATAAAATAAACATAAAGTATATAAATGAACATGATGTATATTTTGGTAAATAAAAGGGAAAGCGCCTTAACGGGGAAGTAAGAAGATCTGTTGAGATATGTAATTACTTCGTGTCTTGGTGGTAAGCGGCTTGGGCCGGTTGAGAGGTGAACCGCAAAGACACGAAGGCATGAAGAAGATCTGATGGGACATGGAATTACTTCGTGCCTTGGCGGGAAATAGAATGCATACCACTGCAGACACATAGAGGATTATAGAATCAGGCGCTTAATGCCGCGTTTGATTATCGGAACATTGAAATTAATTAAAAATCCGAGCCGCTTCCCTGATAATTTCAGGTATGTGAGCAATTGGGCAGTAAAGACGGGATGCATAAACTCGACGGACTTTAATTCACAGATCACCTTCTCCTGCACCATCACGTCAAGTCGTAGTCCTTCGGTAAAGGTTACACCATCGTACACGATCGGAACGGCGACCTGGCGGCGGAAGGCAACTTTTCGCTTGCACAATTCGTGACAAAAACACGTCTCATAAATGCTTTCCAATAATCCGGGCCCAAGCGCCGCATGGACGGCAAAGGCAGAATCCACAATTACGCGGGCGAGCTCCTCTTCATTTTCCATAAGCGGTGGAAAAATCATTGATCCCCCTTTATTTGTTGGCGTATAAAAATGGATTGGGTGTTATGGTTCCATTATCATGCCGAGTATATCACATAACCGCTAATTCCTGAAAAAATGAATGCCTTGGTGGTCAAAAAATTAAACGCAAATTGGCAATTAGCCACAAAGGCACAAAGGCACAAAGGCACAAAGACACGAAGAAATCCAATAAAGAATTCAGGACTGCTTTATATCTTCGTGTCTTAGTGGTCAAAAATTGAATGGTAATTGGCACTTAATCACAAAGGCACAAAGACACGAAGAGAATAGACAAGGAATTCAGAACTCCTTTGTGTCTTCGTGTCTTCGTGGTCAAAAAATAATGGTAATTGGCACTTAACCACAAAGGCACAAAGACACGAGGAG
>JAFGKK010000006.1 GCA_016928575.1 Anaerolineales bacterium | reverse complement strand
GAGAGGGGGAAGGGGCCAGGGGATAGGGGTGAGGATGGAAAAGAGCAGGATTTCATTTCAGTATTACTGAGGCTGAGCAGATACAAAAAAATTATATTTCTTGCATCGGGGTAAGCATACGCCAATAATAATTCGTTGCGCCCTCTGAAAATGTCACCTTGAATGCCTGCCCCTCCGGCCTCTCGGCCCAAGACAGGCTTGAGTCCGCTATTGGCGTGCGTTTCGCCGCGTGGATTATTATGCGGAAGGCAACAACCCGATCGACCCGTCCGGAAGCTGCCATGGGATGACATCTTCCATGATCCGGAAAGTCACGGCACCCTGCAGGTACGGACCGCGCCGGCGGCATTCCGCCACCAGGAGTTCGGGCGCAAGCTCCGAGAGGTAGTGCTCGGGATCCAAACCTGCCAGCGCCGATTCGCCGGGGCAGGGGCCGGCGGAAAACATGGAGCGGACGACCCGCAATTGCCGGCGGAGGACGGCAAGCGGATCCGACTCTCCTTGAGCAAGAAAAGCCAGGAGGTCTGGGCCGTTGAGATAACGCCCTTCGATTGGCACGCCCCCCGTGCGGTTGACGTAGGTCAGCAGTCCCTGCTCGTCGATGAGCACGATCCGGGCGGACGGCGGGAAAACGGGAATTTGCGGCACGCGGGAGGGGGCGCCGGAGGGATCGGAAAGAAAATCGCGCAGGACGGCCGCCTGGCCGAGGGTTGTTGTGACGACCAGTGCCGGTGAAACTCCCGCAAACTCCGCCCTCCCGTCGCCGTCGAGCGTCAGAATCCACACACCCCGCAGACGAGCGGGCGATAGAAAATCGGCGTATCCAAGGTAGACCACCGCGAGCGGAGCCTGTTTGGGATCGGCCGGGGAGGCGGTTCTGCCGCCGGTCCACGATCCCAGGGCGATCCCGGCCAGCAGGCAGACCGCGATGACGAGCAGGAAGGGAACGACCCTGCCGGCGGATTGCTTTCCCCTTTCCAACTCCACCGCATCGAATTCCAAGTCGAACTCCCTTTTCGGCGCGTCGATTAGACGGCCACGCGCCGGATGTTCGCCCCGAGGGCGTTCAATTTTTCGTCGATCCGCTCGTAGCCCCTGTCGATCTGCGAGATGTTGCGGATCATCGAGGTCCCCTTGGCCGCCAGCGCCGCGAGGATCAGCGACATGCCGGCGCGGATGTCGGGGCTTTCCAGCTTCTCCCCGACCAACTCGTTTTTACCCTGGACGATCGCCCGGTGGGGGTCGCACAGGATGATTCGCGCGCCCATGCTGACCAATTTGTCGGTGAAGTACATCCGTCCGGGAAACATCCAGTCGTGGAACAGGACCGTGCCTTGGGCTTGGGTGGCGACGGTGATGGCGATGCTGGTCAGGTCCGTCGGAAAGGCCGGCCAGACGTTGGTTTTGATCTCGGGGATTGCGTCTCCCAGATCCTGCTCGATGACCATTCGTTGGGCTGAAGGGACAAGGATCCGGGTTCCCTTGACCTTCCAATCCACTCCCAGGCGCCGGAAGACCAGCCGGCTCATCGCCAAGTGCTCCGGCTGCGCGTTGTGGATGCGGATCTCGCCGCCGGTAACGGCCGCGGCTCCGATCAGGCTTGCCACCTCAAGGTAATCCGAACCAAGGGTGTATTCCCCGCCGTGCAGCCCTTCGACCCCCTCGATTTTTAAAACGTTGGATCCGACATGCAGGATGCGCGCCCCGAGCGCGTTGAGGAAATGGCACAGATCCTGGACGTGGGGTTCGGAGGCGGCGTTGCGCAGGACGGTTTTCCCGCCGGCGAGGACGGCCGCCATGATCGTGTTCTCGGTGGCGGTGACGCTGGCTTCGTCGAGCAGAATGTCGGCGCCCGCGAGCCTATCCGCCCGTATGTCGAACCGGCGCTGATAGGCCATCTTGGCGCCGAGCGCCTGGAGTGCCAAGATGTGCGTGTCCACCCGCCTGCGGCCGATGACGTCTCCGCCGGGGGTGGGCAGGCGGATTTTTCCCTCGCGCGCGAGCATCGGACCGGCCAGCAAAATCGACGCCCGGATCCGGCGGCAGATCTCCGGATCCAATTCCGAACCGCGGACCGACACGGCCTGCACCTTCCAAGAGTGCGGCCCCAGCGGCTCGAACCGCACTCCCAGTTGTTTCAGGAGGTCGATCATGCATTGCACGTCGCGGATGTTCGGCACGTTGTGCAGGACGACGGGTTCGCGGGTCAGCAGGCAAGCCGCCAGAATCGGCAGGGCGGCGTTCTTGTTCCCGGAGGGGGTGACGTCTCCGCGCAAGGGAATCTGTCCTTCAATGATGAATTGCTCCATGAACACCTCATCCGGCGGGCGCCAGCCGCAGTCGGGTCCCGGCCTTCAGCCGGGCGGCGCCCGCCGCGGCCGGGCTTGCGCAGGCGAGTTCCAACAATCCATTGCTGCCGACCAGCGCTACGGCGCCGCCCCCGTCCTTACCGTTCCGATAGGTTCGGACAAGGCGGGCTTCGCCGCCGTCCTCGAGGACAACGCGCATCCCCTCCGTGATCCTTCCCGCCCGCGCGCCGGTCCGCAGCCAGGGCTCAAGATTGCGGCCGTCGAAGGAAATCCGTCCGATGCTGGTGACGGCGTTCCCAAAACGGTCGCGGTACAACACCTCGCCGGCCCAGCCGCGACGCTCGTCCCCTTCGAAGAACGGGAGCGGAATCCGCACGGGGCAGGAGAGCGGCGAACCCAAACTGTCCGCATCTTTCCCCAGCGCAAGATGCGCCGCCGCGGGCGCGAACAGATCCCGGCCGTGAAAAGTGTTGCTGATCGGTCGGCCGGCGATCTGGCCAGGGTCGATCTCCCACGCGCGGAATTCCGAAAACCGCTGCATCAGGAAGGCGGCGATGCCGTTGTCCGGGCAGACCACGTCGCATTCCGCGAAGCGGATGGCGGACGGCCGCCGTTCGGTTCCCACTCCGGGATCCACCACCGCGAGGAAAACGGTTCCCTTCGGGAAGGCCGGCTGCGCTTCCCATAGCAGGATCGCGGCGCGGCGGATATCGCCGGGCGGAATTTCGTGCGTGACGTCGACGATGGAGGCCTGCGGAAGCAGGCCGGCGAGGACGCCGCGCAGGGCGCCGGCGTAATAATCCGAGGTTCCGAAGTCGGTGATGCACGCCACGACGGACGCGTTGCCCACGAACGCGATTGTATTCGCATCAATCCGAAACGGCAAGCTGAACAACGCCGCCCCGAAGAGTTCCGCGGAACCCTTCGGGTCGGGAAAAAACCGGACCGCATCTGGTATAATTTTTTCATGGATAAAATTCTCGTCGACGGGCCCAAGGCGCCGATCGGATTCCTTTCCTCGTTGTGGAAGGGGGTCGAATTCGTAAACGCCCGTCCGGCGGTCCTCGTTCTACCGGTGCTTCTAGACGCGTTGCTTTGGTTCGGGCCGCACCTCTCGATCGCCGCACTGCTTTCGCCGCTGATCGATTCGCTGGCCGCCGCCGTCGCCGCGGATCAGGTGAACGCCGCCGTCATCGACGGCCTGCGCCAATCGGCCGAAAGCTTCAACCTATTTTCGATGCTGGCGTTCCTGCCCGTTTTTCCCCCCAGCCTGATGGCCGGCACCGCCCCGGATCAGACGCCGATCGGAAACCCCGTCGTCCTGACGGTCGGCGGTTGGTTCGAAGCCGCGGCGCTGGGCGTGGTTTTTTTGGCGATCTCGTTGATGATCGGTTCATTGTATTGGATCCTGGCGGGGGGAACCGCCCGCCACGGCCCGCTCCGGGTGAGGGATTTCGTCATCCGCTGGGCGCGGACCTGCCTGACGGTGGTCATCCTATGCATCGCCTTCGCGGTCTTGGTCGCGGCCTTCGCCGTCCCGGCTTTCATCGCCATTTCCATCGTCACCGTGGCGCTGCCGGAGGCGGGGGTTTTGCTTTCCAACCTGCTGTTTTTTTTGGGCGGGGGATTCCTGTTTTGGCTCGTCTTGTTCTTTATGTTTTCCATGCACGGAACCGCCCTGTTTAACGACGACCTGCTCCCGGCCGTTTGGAACAGCGTGAACACCTCGCGCTGGCTGTACCCGCTGTCGATCTGGATCCCGATCATGCTGATGCTGGTCAATTACCTCGCCTATTCCGTCTGGTCGCTGGCGCCGGACGACGGTTGGGCCGGCGCGGTGGGGGTTCTCGGCAACGCCTACACCGGATCGGTGGTGGTCGTCGCCAGCATGGCGTACTACATCGACAAACGCCGCTGGATCTCGGAAGTGCAAACCTATCTGCAATCGCGCATGGCGGGCAAGAACCCGCCGGGAGTCGCCTGAAGCGCCCATGCCGAAAACCAAAGCCGCTCCGGAATCCAAATACGCAGCCAAAGACATCCAAGTTCTGGAAGGCCTGGAAGCCGTACGTCGGCGTCCGGGCATGTACGTCGGCGGGACGGACGTAAAAGCCCTGCACCACCTGATCTTCGAGGTGGTCGACAACTCCATCGACGAAGCCCTGGCCGGATCCTGCGACCGCATCTCGGTCGTCATCCGCAAAGACTGCAGCGTCGCGGTGGAAGACAACGGCCGCGGCATCCCGGTGGACATGCATCCGGAAAAGAAGAAACCCGCGCTGGAGGTGGTGATGACCACCTTGCACGCGGGCGGAAAGTTCGGCGGCGGATCCTACAAGGTCTCGGGCGGCCTGCATGGCGTGGGGGTGAGCGCGGTCAACGCGCTTTCGGAATGGTGTGAAGTGGAGGTCCGGCGCGACGGGAAAATCCACTTCCAGCGCTACGAACGGGGCAAGCCCAAGGCGCCGGTGCAGGTGATCGGTAAGGCGCACGGCCCCCAGACCGGAACGAAAACCACCTTCCTCTACGACCGGGAGATCTTCAAGGGGGAGGAAACCTACCGGTTCGAAACGGTCGCCCAACGGTTCCGCGAGATGGCCTTCGTGACCCGCGGCGTAACCATCTCGCTTAAGGACGAACGCACCGGGCAGGAGACCAGCTTCTATTTCGAGGGCGGAATTCTCTCCTTTGTCCGCTACCTGAACCGGAACCGCGAAACCCTCCACCCGGTGGTGTACGCCAACAAGGAGGTGGACGGCATCGGCGTGGATGTGGCCGTGCAATACACCGACGCCTATTCCGAATCGGTCTATTCCTTCGCCAACACGATCAACACCGTCGACGGCGGAACGCACATGACCGGCCTGCGGGCGGCGCTGACCCGCACGATCAACGATTACGCGCGCAAGGCCGGCCTGCTCAAGGAAGGCGATCCGAATTTCTCCGGCGACGATACGCGCGAGGGACTGACCGGGATCGTCTCGATCAAGCACCGGGATCCGCAGTTTGAAAGCCAGACCAAGGTCAAGCTGATGAATCCCGAGGTGCAGACGATCGTCCAGCAGGTGGTCAGCGACGCCTTCGGCGCCTTCATGGAGGAAAACCCGCGCGAGGGCAGGGCGATCGTGGAAAAATGCCTGACCTCGGCCCGCGCGCGCGACGCCGCCAAGAAGGCCCGCGACCTGGTGATCCGCAAGTCCGCGCTGGAAAGCATGACCCTGCCCGGGAAGCTGGCGGACTGCTCGGAACGCGAGGCGGAGAAGGCGGAAT
>JAFGKK010000005.1 GCA_016928575.1 Anaerolineales bacterium | reverse complement strand
GAGAGGGGGAAGGGGCCAGGGGATAGGGGTGAGGATGGAAAAGAGCAGGATTTCATTTCAGTATTACTGAGGCTGAGCAGATACAAACCGTTCATTTTGAGTAAACCAGTAAATCCCGCCCGTCGATCACTGCGCGTGCACGTGCAGGACCTTGCCGAGGAAGTCCTTCGTCCGCGCCTGCCGCGGGCGGGAAAACAGCGCCTCGGGCTCGCCCTCCTCGATGAATTGGCCCTCGTCCATGAAGATCACCCGGTCGGCCGCGGCGCGTGCGAAGCCCATCTCGTGCGAGACGACCACCATCGTCATCCCCTCGAAGGCCAGCTTTTCCATCACGTCCACCACTTCGTTGATCATCTCCGGATCCAGGGCGCTGGTCGGCTCGTCGAACAGCATCACCTTGGGGTTCATCGCCAGAGCCCGGGCGATGGCCACCCGCTGCTGCTGGCCGCCCGAAAGCTGGGCGGGGTAGCACTTCGCCTTGTCGGGGATGCCGACCTTTTCGAGCAGCTCGCGCGCCACCCGCTCCGACTCGGCCCGGTCGCGCTTGCGGATGATGCGCTGGGCGAGGGTGATGTTCTCCAGCGCCGTCAGGTGCATGAACAGGTTGAATCCCTGGAAGACCATCCCGACCTCGGCCCGCACCGCGTTGATGTTTTCGGCCGTGTCGAGCGGGATGCCGTCGACGGTGATGCGGCCTTGGTCGTATTCCTCCAGCCGGTTGATGCAGCGCAGGAGGGTGGATTTCCCCGATCCCGAGGGGCCGATGATCACCACGCATTCCTTGCGCTTCACCTCGAGGTTCACCCCGCACACCGCTTCCAGCGCGCCGAAGCGCTTGACCACGTTTTCGATGCGGATCATGATGTCCGAGCCGTCGGTTTTTTTCATTCGCTCACCTCTCGAACTTCGACCGCTTCTCGATCCAGGTCACGATCCGCGCGGAGAAGAGAGTCATCATCAGGTACAGCAGCGCGATCATCGCCCAGGTTTCAAGCGGGATGAAATTGACCGACATGAACTCCTGGCCGCGGCGGGTCATGTCGGCCACCGCCACGACGCTTACCAGCGAGGAATCCTTGAGCAGTGAGACGAACTCGTTGCCCATCGGCGGCAGAATCACCCGCACCGCCTGCGGCAGGACCACGTAGCGCATCGTCTGGGCGTAGCTCATCCCCAGCGAGCGCGCGGCTTCGATCTGCCCCTTGGGGATGCTTTGGATCCCGGCGCGGTAGATCTCGCTCATGTAGGCGCCGTAGCAAATCGTCAGGCCGAAGATAGCCATCGGCAGGGCCGGAGCGCGGAAATCCGACAGGAAGGCAAGCCAGGTCCCGGTGTAGGCGTCGCCGATACTCTGGACCAGCGCCGGGAAGGCGTAGTACCAGAAAATCAGCTGGACCAAAAGCGGGATCCCGCGGACGATTTCCACATAGAGGGTCGATAGCCCGTAGATGACGGGGTGCTTCGAAATCCGTCCCAACCCACCGACCAAACCAACCACGACGACCATTAAGAAGGAGAGGACCGTCGTCAGGAACGTGATGGCGACCCCGTCGGACACGTAGCGGAAGATCCTGCCGTACGGATCGGGGTAGGTAAAAATCAGGAAGGCGGCCAGCGCGGCGACGGCGATCACCAGCCCCCACCAGGGGTCCATGTGAGCGCCGAGCTCTTCGCCCGGCGCCGCAAGAACCGTTTTCTGCGCGGTCGCTGCCTGTGCCTTCGTTTTCTTTTCCATAATCCGCATCCAAGGCGCGCGCGGGGCGCTCCGCCGCCGCTCAGCTCCGGCGGTGCGGAGCGCCCCGCATGAAAAAACCGCGAGGCGTTTGTCGCCCCGCGGTGTGTTTCCGTCCTACTCGCCCAGGTCCAATGTTTCGACCCACTTCTTGTTGAGTTCGTCGATCAGGCCTTCCGCCTTGACCTTGGCCAGGCCGCTGTTGAGCTTCTTGAGCAGGTCGGTCTTGGTCTTGCAGACGGCGATTCCGATCGATTCACCGGTCAGCGGCTCGCCGACGGCTTTGAGCTTATCGGAATACTTGGCGACATAGCCGAGGGCCATCACGTTGTCGGCCACGACCGCGTCCACGTCGCCGTTCATCAACGCCTGGAAGGCCAAGCCGATCGTGTTGTAGTTGATCAGCTCCGCGCCCTCGATCCCGTCGACGAGTTCCGCGCCGGTGGTGGAGATCTGCGCGCCGATCCGCTTGCCCGTCAGATCGGCCTCGCCGGCGATGTCGGCGTTGTCCGCGGCGACGACGATCTGCTGTCCGACGGTGTAGTACGGATCCGAGAAGGCCATGTTGGCTTTGCGCTCCTCGGTGATCGAGACGGAGGAGATCGCGGCGTCGTACTGGCACTGGGCCACGCCGGCCAGCAGCGCGTCCCAGGCGACGTTGACGAATTCCACGTCCAGGTTTTCCTTCTCGGCAATGGCCTTCATCAGGTCGATGTCGAAACCGATGATTTCCTTGGTCTCTTCATCCACGTACTCGAACGGCGGCCAGGTGGCATCGGTGGCGACGATGACCTTGACCTTGGCGGGACTGCAGCTGATGACAAACATGCTTAGCAGAAGAGCCACGACCCAGCGTTTCATCCTTCCTCCTTGAGGTTTGGGGCGGGAACGGATCCTTCCCCAGCGAGATGGGCTTCTTGGTTTCCGGAGTTTTTTTCTCTCGACTCCACCAACCTGGGCTGGATTATAGCGCAGATTCATGTTTGGATTTCCGACATCGTCCGCCGCTTGGTGCTCCGCCCCTGCCAAAATCGATCCCGCCGATCGGATTCGGATCAGCTTCGAGCGCAACTGCGAACCTGGCGTAGACGCACAGAAAACCACTGTTCTGCGGGTCCATCACCGTTGTTATTCCATCCTAATTACGACTATTTTTATCGCAATAATTTCCTCTAACGTAATTTCTCGATCATTTTTTATTCTCCCCCGGCTTTTCTTTAATAAATGCGGACTATTGGATTGTTGACAATCACGGGAAAATGAATAGAATAATTGGTATGCTGGTCAGACCAGCATACCAGTACACTCGAATGAGAATTTCTCCCGTTGGTCATGTAACACTTTCGCAAGCGATAGCCGGCCGGCTATCGGCTTCATTGCTTGACGGTACGATCAAACCGGGAGGGCAACTGCCTTCCGAACGGGAGTTGATCCAACAGCTTGAAGTCAGCCGGGCGACTCTGCGCGAGGCGCTTAAAGCGATGGAGGAAAACAACCTGATCGAAGCCCGAGCCGGCGTGGGCTGGTTCGCCCGCGCGCTCGACGCCGAGACTCTGGCCGCCGCGCGGGGGCTCTCGGCCTACTACCGACGCCCGGGGAGCGCAAAAGATCCCGCCCCGCCTGCGGGCGATCCGCCCGAAGGGCCGCGCCGCCTGCCCGCTTCTCCCGACAAGCCCCTCCACATCCCCAACCTGAAGACCGACCGGCTGGGGACCTTCGAGTTCATCTCCTGGTGGGAGCGCGAGAAGGTGCGAAGCGCCAAGGTGCTGGTGGTCGGCGCGGGGGCGCTGGGCAACGAAGTGGTCAAGAACCTGGCGCTGATGGGCGTGGGCAACCTGTTCGTGATCGATTTCGACACCGTGGAAGCGGCCAACCTCAGCCGCTCGGTCCTGTTCCGCGACGGCGACAACAAACGCAGCAAGGCCGAGGTGATCGCGGCCCGCGCCAAATCCCTCAACCCGGATCTGCACGTCCAGTTCCTGCACGGCAACGCGACCACTCAGCTCGGTCTGGGGGTCATCCGCCGGATGGACGCGGTGATCGGCTGCCTCGACAACCGCGAGGCGCGCCTGGCGCTGAACCGCTTCTGCTACTGGATGAACAAACCCTGGGTCGACGGCGCGATCCAAGAACTGCTCGGCCTGGTGCGGGTGTTCGTCCCCGGCCGGGGCGCGTGCTTCGAATGCACCCTCACCGAAAGCGCGCGGCGCGACCTTTCCCTGCGCTACTCCTGCCCCCTGCTCGCGCGGCAGAACATCCTGCTCGGCAAGGTGCCCACCACGCCGACGATCGCCTCGATCATCGGCGCGATGCAATCCCAGGAGGCGCTCAAGCTGATCCACGCGATGCCGGTGGAGGCGGGCAAGGTGACCCACTACAACGGCCTGACCAACGAGATGCACACCAGCGCCTACGTGCCGCGCGAAGATTGCGAAAGCCACTGGACGTACGGCGAAGTGACCGAACTGCCAGCCCGCGCCGAAGGAACGACTCTGGCCGAAATGCTCAAGATCGTCCGCCAGGATTTGGGCGAGGAGGCGGTGTTCGAACTCGACCAGGAGCTGATCCTGACGCTTTCGTGCCCGCAGTGCAACACGCGCCAAGAAGTGCTGCGGCCGCTCGAGGAAGTGACCTTCGAAGCCGGGCACTGCCCGACCTGCGGGATCCTGCGCGAGACCGAATTGACCCACGAGATCACCGGCGCCGAAACATTCCTGCACCGCACCCTGGGCAGCATCGGCGTCCCCCCGCTCCACATCCTGCGCGCCCGCAACGCCAGCGAATTCCGCTTCTACGAACTGACCGGCGACCTGCCCGAGGCGCTGCACTTCCGCCACTTCGAAGACGTTCCCGCCGCCGGAATCCCCCTGCGCGAACGGATTTCGATCGGCGAAGAGGTGCCGCTGGAGGGTCAATCGAAGCCCCGGATCGTTCTGCACGAGGCATAGGCCGAACCCATGAGCCGACCCCCGGAATCCCCGCGGACGGAATACCGAACGCCGAAGCTGTTCCTTCTGCTCTTCCGGCTGGAATTGCTGGGCATCATCGCCTCCCTCTCCGCGGGAGGATTCGCCGCCGCGGGCGTGCTGAACGACACGGTGGCGCCGTGGCTCTATTCCGCCGCCGCCGCCGCCGGCCAAGGCTTCCTGATCGGCGCGCTGGCCCGCGCATTTTACCGGCGCTATTCGCGCCTGCTGCAATGGGCGGCCGGCGCGGCCGTCACCGCGGCCGGATTGCTCGTCCTCGGTTGGCTGACGCGCGGGCTGGCCGGCGCCGGCGGCCGGATTCTTGCCGGACCGGACTGGACGGCTTTGGTCCATCTTCTTATCGGCGGCGTCGCCTCCACCCTCGCCTTCGCCGCCGGACGGATCCAGTATCCATCCCCGCCGCTCGAACCCGCCGACTTCGCCCAAGCCGCGGCCGCGGCGGATGGGCATAAGGTCAGAACCCCGAAGCCGGAACCCCGCCCGGTCCGCGAGCGGATCCGCGGCGTCCTGCGCTTCTTCCGCAGGAACAACCGCGATTCAGAAATCCGGCTGGTCGGATCCGAAGCCCACCGCTGCCCTTATTGCCTGCAGCCGATTGTGCCGAACGATCCGCGCGGAGTGGTGACTTGCCCGATCTGCAAGACCCGCCACCACAAGGATTGCTGGGACATCACCGGGATGTGCCAGGTGCCGCACTACCACACGTGATCGGCCTCCGGACGCCGGAGAGGACGACGATGCACAAAGAAAAGCCTCGCCGCACAGACGCACAGAACGCCAAGGGAGCAAAGAAAAATCCTTTGCCCGCTTTGCGGCTTTGCGGTGAGGTTTCGGAATTGTTTTATTCTCAACGGGATTCCAACGGGAGGAGTTGCACTCCATGGCTGACCTGTCCGTAACCATCGTTCTGCCCAGCGGCGGGGCCCGCGCCGCCGAAATGCCCGACGACGCGCAGATCCGCGACCTGATGGCGGAGCTGACCTCGCTCTTAAAGCTGCCGACCGTCGGTCCCGACGGGCGGCCGATGGGCTACCGGATCGACAGCAAGGCGCTGGGCCGCGAACTGCGCGAGGACGAGACCCTGGCCTCGGCCAAGGTCCCCGCGGGCGACCGGCTGATCCTGACCGCCGACATCACCGCCGGCGGGACGGCGCTCGCGCAGAGTCCGCGCGTGCGGCGGCTGATGGCGGATTACCAGCTGATGAAGGAGCTCACCGCACAAAGCAGCCTGATCAGCTTCGAGACCCGCGGCGTCCACGGCACGCCGGCCCCCGAACGCTACATCGTCACCTACAAATGCAAGGGGATCGCCGCGGTCGACAAGCAGGGCCGGCCGAAATATTCGACCCACCACCAGGTCCAGATCTACCTGCACAACCAGTACCCCCAGCGCTGGCCGGGTCTGCAGTGGCTGACTCCGATCTGGCATCCGAACATCCACCACCTCAACAAGACGGTGTGCATCGACGCCGCTTGGTGGACCGCCAGCCGTTCGCTGGACCGGCTGGTGATCATGCTGGGCGAGATGGTGCAATACAAGAATTTCCACGACGATCCGACCAAGCCGCCGTTCCCGTGGGACGCAGACGCCGCCCGCTGGTGCCGGGCTTATCGGACCCGCCACCCCGGCGCCTTCCCGGTCGACCCGCGCGAGCTGCTCCGCCCGGGACGAATCAAAGTCGCGCAGGGAGCCGCACCCCGCATCCGGCTGAAATAGCGCTGCGGGGCGTCCAGAGAGGAGGAACCATGGCAAACGCATACACGGAGATCCGCAGGGGTCACATCCTTCCGGGATTCCCTTTCCCGCTCCGCTATCCGGGGAGGGCCATCGGAAGAATTCGCGAGGTGCGAAGCAGGCTGGCGAAGGCGCTGGGAATCGAGCGGAGGCTTGTCTTCTGCATGGGGAAAATCCCCACCAACGCGAAATGGGGCGAAAAGAATGATGCGGGGGCCGAAGTTTTCCGCGGGCCGCAAGCGGAGCCCTGCAAGCCCCTGCGCCCATGGGCGATGATCCTGCAGGAAAACAAAATCCGAAAATGACATCCGCCCAAAGCCGCGGAATTGCGGCCGCCGTTCCCCGCCGGCCGGTACGCGGCGGGATGAGCGAGGCCGGTTCTGTCGCGGCGGCAGGCCGGAAAAACCGTCAAACATCGAAAAAGGAGATGAGACAATGGCAGACACATCCGTAACCGTGGTGCTTCCCTCGGGCGGCTCGCGCAGCGCCGAAGTTCCGAATGACGTTCCGGTGAAGGAATTGATCCCGGAGCTGACCACCTCGCTCGAGCTGCCGACCACCGGCCCGGACGGCCGGCCGATGAGCTACCGGATCGACAGCAAGGCGCTGGGACGCGAATTGCAGGAGGAGGAAACCCTGACCTCCGCCCAGGTGCCGGTCGGTGACCGGCTGATCCTGACCGCCGACGTGACCGCGGGTTGATCCGTGGAAACCGTCCCTCCGGTGGAATCCGGAGCGTCGATCCGGACGGAACCGCCGCGCGTGCGGCTCGGCCCGCCGGATGCGTCGGGCCCCCAGCCTTCGCGGATGCCGCGCGGCCGCTCCCGGCGCTGGAATTCCGTCTTCGACCGCGCAGGGCAAGCCCCCGCGGTGGCGGTGTTCTTCACCCAGCCGGCCTTCGTCCGGGTCTGCTCGCTGGCCGGCAGGGATCTGGAGAACGAGGTCGGCGGGGCGCTGATCGGCCGGTGGCGGATCGATCCGCCGAGCGGAGAGCAGTACGTCGTGATCGAAGCCGTGCTCCCGGCCCGCCACACCCGCCAGGGCAGCGCCTTCCTGACCTTCACCCAGGATACTTTGCTTGCCTTCCAGGAGGAGCAGGAGAGCCGCCACCCCGGCAAGCGGATCGCGGGATGGTTTCACACCCACCCCCGGATGGGAGTGTTCTTCTCGGATTACGACATCTGGCTGCACCGGCACTTCTTTCCGGAACCGTGGCAGGTGGCGCTGGTGATCGAGCCGCACACCCAGATCGGGGGTTTCTTCATCCGCGGGGAGGACGGCCGGATCGACCCGCACGCCTACAGCGGGTTCCATGAAATCCTCGGGCGCTCGGGCAGAAGCCTGGTTTACTGGAAGAACCTCGAGCCGGCGGAATCCGGGGAACCGATGGAAGGAGCAGGGAACCATGAATAGAACCATGCGGACCTACTACTACGGGGTGCTGGGGGCGATCGGCGGACTGGTCGGCTGGCAGATCAGCAACCTGACCGGTCTATCGTTCACCCAATCCATTTACCTCAACGATCTGATCCTCGGGGCGCTGATCGGTCTGAGCGTCGGGCTGCTGATCGGCATCGCCGAGGGCTTGTTCACCCTGAACTTCCCGCGCATGCTGCGCTCCGGATTGATCGCCGCGGGCCTCGGCCTGCTGGCCGGTGCGATCGGCCTGCCGCTGGGAGAACTGCTGTTCCAGCTGGTCGGTGCCGGATGGTTCGGCCGGGCACTGGGCTGGGCGTTCTTCGGAGGACTGCTCGGCCTGGCGGAAGGCATCAGCGGCGGCAGCCAGATGTGGAAGGGCGCGCTGGGCGGCGTGCTCGGCGGAACGGTCGGCGGGATCCTGCTCGAGGCCGTCCGCTCCGCGCTGGGCGATCCGGCGCTGGGCAAAGCGCTCGGGATGGTCCTGCTGGGCGCGGCGGTGGGCGCGCTGATCGCGCTGATCGTCGTCCTGCTTTCGCGGGCCTGGCTGGAAGTGACGAGCGGCAAACTGCGCGGGACCGAATTCATCCTCGACAAGTTCATGAAAAAATCCGGGCCCAGCGTGATCCTCGGCAGCGACGCGCTCAAGGCCGACATCGTCTTTCCGGACCCCGACATCGACCCTCAGCACGCCATGCTGACCGGAACCGGATCGGCGTTCCGGATCAAGGACATGAGCCGGGCGGGGACGTTCCTCAACAACCGGCGGGTGGAGACGACCGAGCTCGCGGACCGGCAGACCCTCCGGCTTGGAAACACCGAAATGATCTACCACGAAAAGAGGTGACCCATGGAGGGTTTGTGGAAACGCATCCGGTTCTTCGCCGTGCCGATCGCGCTGGCGGCCTTCTGCGCGCCCGGAGGGGCGGCGCGGGCGCAGGACAGCGAGCCGCTCGAAGTGCACATCACCCAGGTGGACGCCTCGGCCTTTCCCACCGTGAGAATCTACCTTTCGGTTACGGACAGCGCCGGGGAGCCCGCCCCGGTGGATCTCGAGCGGATCCGGCTCTACGAAAACGGGACACTCATCCAACCCGACAGCGTCGAGGCGATCGGCGAAAGCGCGCCGCTCACCACCATGCTGGTGATGGACATCTCCGGCAGCATGAATTACGCCGGAAAGATGGAATCCGCCAAAGCGGCCGCGATCGCCTACGTAAACCAGATGCGCAAGGGCGACGAGGCGGGGCTGATCTCCTTCGACACCGAGATCACCTACGTCCAGCCGACCACCAAAGACCGCGAGGCCCTGAAGGCGGCGATCGAAAGCCTGCGGACAGGAAGCGACACCGCGATGTACGACGCGGTCTACGAGGGGATCGAGCTGCTGCAGGCCATTTCCGGCCGAAAGGCGATCATCGTCCTGACCGACGGGATGGACAACCGCAGCAAGCACTCGGCCGAGGAAGTGCTGGCGCGGATCGGCCCGGAGGGGCTTTCAATCTCCACGATCGGCCTCGGCGACACCTCCGAACAAGCCGGCGGCTACGCCGGGATCGACGAAACGGCGCTCCAATACCTTGCCCGGCAAGCCGGCGGCACGTACGGATTCGCCAGCGACCCCGATTCACTGCGCCGGCTTTATGAACTGTATGGGCGGGCCCTGCAAAGCGAATACGTGATCACCTACACCTCCCCCGCCGCGCTCCGCGACGGGTTGAACCGCTCCCTGAGCGTGCAATTGGCCGAGGACATCCCCTCTCTCCCGGGCGAAAGCCAATTCAATCCCGGCGGCTTGGTGCCGGAAGTGCCGGCGTCCCCTTCCTACAACTGGTCGCTCTTTTTGAGTTTGCTGGCGGCGTTGATGGCCATGCTCCTGGCGCCGATGGGAATCCAGTGGGCGGCGGCGCGGATCCACAGTGCGGGCAAGCCGGCGAAAGCGGCTTCGTCCGCCAAGGCGGCAGCGCCGAAGATCAAGCTCAGCGAAGCCAAGAAAACCCCGCGGGTGAAATTAAAGTAGTACCAAAGACCGAGGCGGTCCGTCATCCCGGCACGGACGAAGCCGGGACCGCCTCGGTCTGCCAAGCCCAATAATCCACCTGGAATTATGGGACCAGCGCTCCCCGCCCAAGACGCGCGGGGAGGTCGGACGGCTTGATTCACAACCACTTTTGGAAAGGACTGCCGCGGCAAGTCCCGGTTGGAACCACGCCGGAAGGCGCGCCGCGGCGGTCTCTTCATCCACCCTGATCCCCCCGTTTTCCCGGGGAGGATTATTCCTGGTGAACCCTCGGAAAAAGGCATTTTTTTCGCAACTGCTCAGCTGGCGGTCGTCATGCCGGCGCGAACTTAGCCGGCATCCAGTAAATCTTCGATAAATACTGGCCCCCGGCTTCGAAACCCGCTTCCCTCGCTTCCCCCGCTTCGCGAGGGCAGGCGCGTGGGTGACGGATAAAACCAATAACACCGGTGATGTTATGCCGAGATTATTCTGTCGAAATAATCTGGCTGAGCAGCTGCCTTTTTTCTAACAACGGGATATTCGGCGATCTCCGGATAATCTTGCCACAAAAAGCACAGGGAACGCGGAAAAAATACCTTTCCATCTTTTGCAAATTCCGGTCAATTCGGCCACCGATTCCGGTGTAATCCGGCCGCCCCATACCAACCCTCCATCATCAGCGACGAGATTGT
>JAFGKK010000004.1 GCA_016928575.1 Anaerolineales bacterium | reverse complement strand
CTTTTCCATCCTCACCCCTATCCCCTGGCCCCTTCCCCCTCTCCTGGCATAAGTCAGGAGAGGGGGAAGGGGTTGTGGGGTTGGGGGGTGAGGAAAGGGCAGGGACGGGGGGCTGAGGAGATACAACGGTTTTTATTTATATTTCGTCATTTCCGTGAGTTCTTGGCCTGCCCTCGCGGAGCGTCCCCGCTCGATCTTGATTTATGAGCGGGGATGAGTGCGAAGCGTGGGCGGGAATCCAGAAGCAGCTTTTTTCCAAACCCTGGATCCCCGATAAGAACGCTCTTGCTTCGCAACCATTCCGGCTCAAAGAACAAATCCGAGCCGGAATGTTCCGCAAGGGCGGGCTCAGGGATGACGATTTACGATATCCTGAAAATCCCGCAAGGAATCCAGTAAATCCTGAATATTGTTCTACTCTTACCTCAAAACCAGTATCGTCATCCCCGCCGCGGCGGCGGTCAGCGCGGCGAGAAAGGTCACGAACGCCGCCGCCTGCAGGCAGCCCGAAAGCGCCGCCCGCCGGGCGAGGTCTTCATGTTCGGCCGTCCCGGCTTCGAGCGCCGCGCGGTTTCGGGATTCGATCCCCTGCCTGCGCAGCCACCACGCCCGCTTGCAAAAGAGGTATTCGCCGATCTCGCTGGCGCGGATCACCCGTTGCGGCATGGGGGGGCTTTAGGGAAATTCATGGAAGGGAATGGGTTCGAGTCATTGCGGGGAGCGAAGCGACCCCGGCCCACCCCCGCGCCGGGGCGGGCGAAGCAATCTCCTTTTTTAGCGATGGAGATTGCCCCGGCCCGCCCGGTGGGCTTGCCGGGACGGGCTTCGCTCCCTTCGGCCGCTCGCAATGACTCCTCATTTTCTCTTGCCGAGCGCCCGCTCGAGGGCGGCGGCGGCGCGCTCGGCCGCCTCCAGCCGCAGGCTGAGGGTCAGGTCGCCGCGGGTGCGTTCGGTAACCCCGCGCACCATGTCGGTGGTGCGGCGCAACCCCCCGGTCAGCGCGTCGGGATAATCGAGCGTCACCAGCAGCGAGTAGATATCGTCCATCATCGCCAGCACCCGCTCGGCCTCCGCCGTTTTCCCGCGGCGCAGCAGGTCCAGCGCCCAGCGGCGAAGCTCGCCGGCCGCCTCGCCGAGGCCGTTCATGTAGGGGGCGAGATCCACCCCCAGTTCCTCCGGGCCGGGCAGGGACCGGCCGCCGAGCAGCGCGAACACGATGCTGGCCTCGGCGAATTCCTTGAGCGCGTCCTGGGTGTAGCCGGCGAAATATAAGTCCGGATATTTCTCCAAGCCGCGGCGCAGATCCGCCGATTGGGAACGGGCCTGGTGGAGGTTGTCCTCCGCCGCGCTGCGCTCCTCGCGGTGCGAGGCGCGGATGGCCAGCGAACAGTGGCGGATCAGGGTGCGTGATTGCTCGAGCGCCCGGTCGCGGGCGGCGTTCTTATCGCGCAACAGGGCGTGCATCATTTCGCCGATGGCATCCAATCCGTCCAAGGTTTCATCCTTCCTTCGGGCTTTCGGGCGCCGGATCCCCGGTCGGCTTGCCGAACAATTGCTCGGCCAGCGAAGGACCTTCCGGGAGGTGGATCTCGCCGTATTGTTTTTCGAATTTGGCGATGTTGTCGGCCAGCGCGCGCATCAGCGCCTTGGCGCACAGCGGGGTGAGCACCACGCGCGCGGCCACCCGCGCCTTGGGCATTCCCGGCAGCATGCGTGCGAAATCGATCACGATTTCCGCCGGCGAGTGGCCGATCAGCGCCAAGTTGGAGTAGATCGGCTCGAGCGCCGCCGGAAGTTCGAGCGGAATCGGACGCGGAGCGGGCGGAGTCGGGTGCGAAGAATCGCT
The DNA here is from genome assembly GCA_016928575.1 of Anaerolineales bacterium. NCBI lineage: Bacteria > Bacillati > Chloroflexota > Anaerolineae > Anaerolineales > Anaerolineales bacterium. Next base: position 35,746 of record JAFGKK010000004.1, on the reverse strand, counting down.
CATAGCAACCTCGAAAAAAAGAAGGCGGGGCATCGCCCCGCCCGGATTAATCTAGAAGGGGATTTCCTCTTCGGTCCCCGGCGCCGCGGCGGGTCCGGATTCCCCCTCGGCCGGAGCGGCATCGCCACGCTGTCCGAGGAAGCGCACCACCTCGGCATTGATTTCAAAGGAGGTCCCCGTCTCGCCGTTGGCGCGCTTGAAAGTCCGCGGGCCTCCGGTTTGCTTGTCGCATATCAGGCGCCCCTCCACCAGCACCTGCCGGCCTTTGGCCAGGTATTGCTTGCAGGCTTCCGCCTGCTTGCCCCAAACCGAGACCCGGAACCAGATTGTTTCCTCGACGTTCTGTCCGCTGGAATCCGTATAGCGCCGGTTGCTGGCGACGGAGAAGGAAGTCACCGGCTGTCCGCCGGCGGTGTAGCGCATTTCGGGATCTCTACCCAGGTTGCCGACCAGGATGACTTTATGAAACATGACTCCTCCCCTTTGACGAATTTTCCGCTTGCGGCGGAAGGTTATAGCTGGATTCTACTCTGAATGGATAAAATTTCAAAACCCTTTACATCTACTACTCCGCATCTCCCCCATCCGCCCGCCCGTCGCTTTCCCTCGCTTTGCTCGGGACAGGCGCTCCGGGACAGGTTCGGGCACCTTTCCCGGAATTGCACCGGGATCGGCTTCCCAGCACCACAACAGCGGAAAGAATAATGGTTGCTTCTCATCTGGCGATCGTCCTACCGGCGCCCGCCCTCGGCGCGTTCTTCGCCGGGGGCACTATTACCCGGCATGACGACCACTGGCTGAGCAGGTCCCTTTTCTATTTATAATTCAATCCTGAAAAACCCTGTCCACTCCGCCTGTTTGCCATTGATCCGTCCTCGGAGAGAGTCGATGACCTATGACGAAATTCTGCGCGAGATGAAGGCCCACGCCGATGCCGCCAGCGTCGCGGGCATGGCGCGCTACGGAATCAATCCGCACGGGACTCTCGGACTTTCGATGCCGTTCCTGCGCGCCCTGGCCAAACGGGTCGGGACGAACCACGAACTCGCCGGGCGCCTATGGGCCAGCGGGATCCACGAAGCGCGGATCCTGGCCGCGCTGGTCGACGATCCGGCGCAGGTGACGCCGGCGCAGATGGAGCGCTGGATCGTGGATTTCGATTCGTGGGACGTGTGCGATCAGGTCTGCGGAATCCTTTTCGATCGAACCCGGACCGCACGCCGCAAAGCCGCCGTCTGGGCGAAGAAGAATCCGGAATTTGAGCGGCGGGCCGGGTTCGCCCTGATGGCGGCGCTGGCCGTGCACGACAAGGCGGCCGAGGACGAAGTGTTCCTGGGCTTCCTGGCGTTGATCGAGCGCTACGCTTTCGACGAACGCAACTTCGTGCGCAAGGCCGCCAATTGGGCGCTGCGCAACATCGGCAAGCGCAACCGCGCGCTCCACAAGGCCGCCCTGGCCTGCGCCCGCCGCATCGCGGGGCAGGATTCGCGCTCCGCGCGCTGGATCGCCAAGGACGCGCTGCGGGAATTGACGGATCCGAAGACCGTCGCGCGGATAAAAACATAGGGGCGCAACCCAGCCGGACCCTCACGGAAGGGTGTCAGACGTGCGTACCGACGGTTTTTTTCGGCGCGTGGGTGGATTTCCATGCCGGCTCATGGCCCCCAAACGGGTTGGGAAGCGTTCTCGATCAACAGGGTATATTCCCCGGTCTGAATGTCCAACAACCAGATTTCCCTTTGCGGATGATCGATTCCCGTCCCATGCTGCTGGAGAAGCAAATAACGGCCGTCGGGCGACCATTGCATCCCGGTATGAAACACGTGCGGAGTCTTCGTGACGGGATGGGCATCGCCGCCGTCCGGACGTATCAGCCATATTTGAGTGCCCACCGGGAAGGATTCCGTGTTCTCCCGGCGGACGACGCCCAGCCAACCCCCATCCGGCGACCAGGATCCGGCGAAATCTTCGGTATTCCCTTGGAGACTCAAGTCGGTCAAAGAGCCGTCCTCCAGATCGTACCGGAATAGGTGGCAGACGGTCCTCGCGGCGGTGGCAACCATGTCGGTAAACAGCAGGGAGGCGCCGTCCGGCGACCAGACGGCGGCCAGCCCGGTCTGACTGGCGATCGAATCCCGTTCTCCGGTGCGCAAATTATACAGCTCGACCGCCGGCGAACCCGGATAACTCCAATAGCTCAGCCAATCGCCGTTCGGCGACCAACTGGCGGTGTAGCCGGGGATCTGCGGATCGCGAAAAACCGTTTGGATTGCGCCGTCCTCCAAGCCGTAGGACCATAAGGTGGGGACCGCAATGAGAGAGTTTAAATCGGTCCGTTCGTACAAGAGCAGGCTGCCGTCCGGCGCCCAAAGGACGTTGCTGCAGTAGTCGTTTCCGCAATCCACCGCCAGATGCGTTTCCCCTTCCGGAAGCGTGACGATCCAAACGCCGGACCCCCCGCCTCCGGAGGAGGCAAACCCGATGTGCAAGCCGTCGGGCGAAAGCCGGTAATCCGTAATCCCCTGCCCGGCATCGGTGATCCGGCGAGGTTCCCCGCGGATGGGGGATTGCCGGTACACCTGCATTCTTCCGCGGTCGTCGGGGGAGAGGTACAGGATACCGGCATAGGAGATATCGAAATCGGGCGGGGGAGTTACGGCCGCCGTGCTGCGGTCCGGTTCCGGAATCCCGTACCGGACGACAACCCCCGCTGTGAGGATCAATCCCATTCCGAGGATGACCCCTGCGCTGACGACAGAAAGAATCGGCGCCGCACGGGAGAACAGATCGAATCCGGCCAGCCAGCGACGGCTGCGGACCACCGCCAGGCCGATTAAAATCAGCACCGCGGCCATGCCCACGCTGAAGGCGGCAACCAAGATCAGACCGAGTGGGATGCGGTTGATTGCGACGGCAGCCAGCAGGATGGCGACGGCATCCGGGCAGGGAACCAGTCCGCCGCTGATTCCCAGCAGGAACAGCATCCGCCGCGTTGGTGCGCCTGGCGTGTCCGGCGGACGGTTGCCCCCGGGGAGCAGCGCATCGTAGGGCCGGGTTTCAACCCTCTCCTGGACCGAAATCCGTTGGACGGACGATTCGGCGGCCGATGCAGAGGGAGTGGGCTTCGCTTCCGACTTCGACGCGCGAGCCCGCGCACGCCGTACCCGCAGATACCCCCGCCAACGCGGAAGAATCAGGTTAACCGCCAGCGCAATGATCAACAGTCCGCTGAACAATTCCAAAAACGGGAAGAAATCCGCGGGGACCAGGAATTGCGAGACGGCCAGCGTAACCATGCCGAACACCAGCACCGATCCCGTATGGGTCGCGGTGACGATGCCGCCGAGTGTGATCGCGTGGCCGGCCGTCCCGCGCTCACCGATCAGATACGCTGCGGTGAGGGTTTTCCCGTGCCCCGGGGTGAGGGCATGGACGGCCCCCAGAAACAGGGTCAGCAAGACAGCCCCCAGGTAGAACGCCGCGGTCGATTCCGGCGTGCGGATCCAATCGGTCAGGACCGCAACGACGCCGTAGGGATCCGTCGGTCCGGCCGCCGAGCTCTCCTCGGGGGAGCCCAGGGCCGGCGACCCGCTGTCCCAATATGTCATTCCGGGGGCGGGGGAGAACAAACCCGTAGCGGCGCGGAGGTCGACCGACAGCCGGCCGTTGGTTTGCAGCGGAGTTGTGAAGCCGATGCCGTCTTCGCCGTGCAGGAAAAACCAATTGTATCCGCGCTCCTCTTCGTAGCGGAAGTGCAGTTCCAGGCGGCGGGTTTCCGAACCGCCCATTTCGGCGGCGGGCCATTCCGCCCGTGCGGCGAAGCGGAACGATTCCTCGCCGAGCTGCACGGCTTCCGCCGACGAAGGCCAACCCACCGAAATCATCGTCAACGGGATTTCGCCCGCGCCGTCGAGTGCGAGCGACAACGCGTCGATCCGCGCGGAAGCCCAGTAGGTGATTTCCTTCGGCGAGACCTCGCCGTTCAGGTCGGTATCCAGCCGATACCATTCCGAGAGCGCCATTAACGGGCCGGGGCGGACCGTCGTATGGATTTCGATCTTTTCCGGGGAGAGGTGAACCTCGTGGGAAAAAAAGAACATATCCAGCGGATGCGCCTGCGCCGGCGCCGCGGGGTGAATCGATGCCAGCAAAGCCAGGAAAAGCGCGGTCAGAAACCCGGGTGCGCGGTTTCGTTCCGGCTTCGATCGCATGCGCCCATTGGACATTCGGAGGATCCCTTGACGGCCTGAGAGCAGAGTCGGCCGGTGTGCTTCGCCCTCATCTTAACATCATTCCGGCGGGTTCCCAAGTTTTCTCGGGAGGCGTACATCCGGCCATTCTTTCTGAAAGCGTGCCCGGTGCCTACACTCCCTGCGCCGTTCCCGAAGGCTTCGCGAGAATCAATCATTATAATTTTCCACGGAAAACACGGAGGGGAACGGAGAAACACAGAGAGACACAGAGGATTATGACAATCCGTGCAACTCCGTGCCCTCCGTGGATTTGTTTTTTCATATCACTAAAGAACAAGGGTCCACGGAGGGAAAAACCTATGTATTCTTTGCGCCTTGGCAGTGGATTTGGTTATTCTTTCGAATTTACGGCTTGCTTCGCCAGTTCAAGGAACTTTTCCACCGGCATCGCGCCCTTGTCTTCGCCGCTGCGCAGCCGCACCGCCACCGCACCGGCCGCCGCCTCCTTGTCGCCCGTCACCAGCATGTAGGGGATCTTTTGCAGCTGCGCGTCGCGGATCTTGGCGTTCATCCGCTCGGTGCGCACGTCACACTTGGCGCGGATCCCCGCCGCCCGCAGTTGCTCCTCCACGTTGCGGGCGTACTCCGTGTGGCGGTCGGCGATCGGGATGATCATCGCCTGCACCGGAGCCAGCCAGACCGGGAAGGCGCCGCCGTAATGCTCGAGCATGACGCCGAAGAAGCGTTCGATCGAGCCGAGCAGCGCGCGGTGGACCATGTACGGCCGCTTCTCCTTGCCGTCTTCGTCCACATAATGCAGGTCGAAGCGCTCGGATTCGTTGAAGTCGAACTGGATCGTACTGCACTGCCACTCGCGGCCGAGTGCGTCCTGGATCTTCAGGTCGATCTTCGGTCCGTAGAACGCGCCTCCGCCCTCGTCGATATCGTACTCGAGGCCGGAGCGGTCGAGCGTTCCGCGCAGGGCTTCGATCGCCGCATCCCACTGGGCCGGCTCACCGACCACCTTTTCCTTCGGCCGGGTGGCGAGGTAGGCGTGGAAGTCGGTGAAGCCGAACGAACGCAGGATGTGCAGGCAGAACGAAAGCGTGCGGTCGATCTCCCCCGGCATCTGGTCCGGGCGGCAGAAGATGTGGGCGTCGTCCTGGGTGAACCCGCGCACGCGCATCAGCCCGTGCAGCACCCCGGCCTTCTCGAAGCGGTAAACACTGCCCCATTCGGCGTAGCGGATCGGCAGCTCGCGGTAGGAGCGGATCCCCGCTTTGTAGACGTGGATGTGGAACGGGCAGTTCATCGGCTTGACGAAATACTCCTCGTTGTCCATTTCTATCGCGGCGTACATGTTCTCACGGTAGAAATCGAGGTGGCCGCTTGTTTCCCACAACTGCCCGCGCCCGACGTGCGGCGAGTAGACGAACTCGTAGCCGTTTTTGAGGTGCTCGTTCTTGCAAAATTCCTCGATCAGGTGCCGCACCATCGCGCCTTTGGGGTGCCAAATCGGAAGGCCCGGCCCGACCTCGGGATTGATCTGGAACAGGTCCAGGTCCTTGCCGAGCTTGCGGTGGTCGCGCTTCTTGGCCTCTTCCACCTTCCAAAGGTATTCTTCCAACTCTTTCGCGGTATTCCAGGCGGTGCCGTAGATCCGCTGCAACATCGGCCGCTTCTCGTCTCCGCGCCAATAGGCGCCCGAGACGTTCAGCAGTTTGAACGCATCCAGGTTGATCTTCCCTGTGGATTCCACGTGCGGCCCGCGGCACAGGTCGGTGAAGGCGTCGCTGGTGTAGGTGGAGATCACCGGAGGTTCGGTGAGCGGGTTGCCGTCCTCGTCCTCGGTGCCTTTCTCGAGTCCTTCAACCAGTTCGATTTTGTACGGCTGGTCGGCGAAGAGCCTTTTGGCCTCCGCGGCGGAAAGCTCCTTCCGGACGAACGGCTTGTCGGCGCGGATGATCTCGCGCATCCGCGCTTCGAGTTTTTCCAGGTCTTCCGGGGTGAGCGCGCGCGGCAGGTCGAAATCGTAATAGAACCCGTCCTCGATCGCCGGTCCGATGGCGAACTTTACTTGGCCGGGGAACATCTCCAGCACCGCCTGGGCCATCACGTGCGAAGCGGAGTGGCGCACCCGGTAGAGCGGCGTATCTTCGTATTTTTCGTTTTTCTTGAGCGGCATCGTTGCATTCCTCCGCCATCCTATCCTACCCCTCCCATCCCTCCCCTTCCTTCCCGTATCATGGGAAGGAAGGGGAGGGGCAGGGGTGGGGAAGGATGGGATGGAAATAAAAATCGCCCCAATCCTGGGGCGATTTTCTCGCGGTTCCACCCATGTTCCCCCGCAGTAATGCTGCGGGGCTACTGCAGCCGCTAACGGGGCTGAACCGTCCTTCTTACTTGGCCTGGCGGCCGTTCCGTCGGAGCGCGCCGGGTGGTTTTCCGGGATGCGGATCGCGGGCCTTTCACCGTGTACTCCCGCTCGCTGAGGTCCGAAATTCCCATACTCGTCCCGGCGGTCGCTGTTGCTTTGGCTTAGAGGGAATTCTACCATAAAACTATCCCAAATCAGGCCGGACTTTGCGTCCGGAGTGGGGAAAACCCGCACCGGACAATCCACCGCGGACCACGGGACCAAGCCGGCCGCTTGTCCTTTTCACCCGTCCGGGAAATCGGCGGCGTGTTCCGCCGCCTGCTTGACATCTCCGGCCGGCGCATGCTAAAATCTTTATTGAAAAATATTTTCAATAAGGAAATCGCCCTTGGACGCCTCCGACCGTATCGGGTTATGGACCGCCGATCTGCATAAGGAAGGCCACCGGTTAACCGCTCCGCGCCGGGCGGTGATCCGCGTGCTGGCCGAAACCCCCACCAGCCTCACCCCGGACCAAATCCTTCGGCGCGCCCGGCGGTACTATCCCAAGACCGGGCTGGTCACCGTCTACCGCGCCCTGGAGGTGCTGGCGGGATGCGGGCATGTCCGCAAGATGCACCGCGTGGACGGCTGCCACTCCTACGCCCCCGCCAGCGCGGGTCATGCCCATCACATCGTCTGCGATCGGTGCCGGGCGGTGATGGAATTCCCGGGCTGCAATCTGGATGCGCTGATCAAATCCGTTCAGCGCCGCACCGGATACGCGGTCCGGGGGCATTGGTTGGAACTGTCCGGGTTGTGTCCGAGGTGCCGGAAGACGGAGTAAATTCCGGAACGGAGGGCGGATTTCACCGATGCGGGGAACGGCTTTTTCGTGGAAGACCTCCAGGCATCCGGCCGCGCCTATCCTGTCCGTTCGCAGAATGGAGGAAGCCGGCCGAAGGAGGAGGGGAACAGCTGGTCGGCGGCCTGACCTCGCGGAAAGCAGGATGCGCACCGGGTTTTTCACCGGCAGGAGGATGGGATGGCTATCGAAACCATGACGTTTCTCTGGATCGCCGTGTTTGCGGTTCTTTCGGCGCTCGTGAACGGTGTGGGTATATTGCTGCTGCATTACCACCGAAGCTGGGCGGAAAGGGTGAAAACCCTGTTTATGTGTTTTGCCTCCGGCGTATTGATCTCGACTCCCTTGATGCTTGCTCTGCCTCAAGCCGTCGAAAAAAACACCTATGCGGGGTTTACCGCCCTGCTGGGGTTCCTGTTCATGTTTTTTTCCAATGATTTGATTAAAAAACGGACTCAAACGGAATCCCTGGCCTTCGGGATCGTGGCGGCCGAGGGCATCGGCATCCATTCGTTCATCGACGGCGTGATCTATACGGTGACGTTCAGCATCAGCATCCTGACCGGTTTTTTGGCCGCCCTGGGTTTAGTCATTCATGAACTCGCCGAGGGAATCATCACCTACACGGTGTTTCTAAAGGCGGGCGTCAAAGAAAGAACCGCCATGCTGTACGCCCTACTGGTGGCGGGCCTGACCACGCCTTTGGGGGCGTTTTTGGCCTATCCCTTGATACACAAGCTCAGCCCGGAAAATTTGGGCTTGATCCTGGGTTTCGTTTCCGGCGTGCTAATTTATATTTCGGCATCCCATCTTTTGCCGAAGGCAAGGGCGGAGGAAGAAAAACATTCCAGCTATGCGTTCTTGGGCGGGGTGGGGTTGGCCATGTTCATCGTATTGTCAAAATCGCTTTAGGGGTTGGCCGGGATTGCCGCCGGCGAAGCCGCGGCGTTAAGGCGGTCTTGGCGGCGTTTCCCGGCATTTGTAAAGCGGTCCCGGAGGATTATCGGCGCGCCCCGCGCCCCGCGGCCCGCGGCCGGGCTGTCCGCATGCAACCGCAGGTCCGCGTCCGGCCATCCGGAAAGAAACAGCGGATCCACGGTCAGATCGCCTTCCCCGAACCCGGTGAAGGCGGCCCAGGTTCCGTCGGTGATCTCGGCCCGAGTGAAATCCGCATCCCGTCCGGTTGCGAATTCGGCTGTGATCTCGCCGTCTGCACGGCTGTAAAACACGTTGTCTCCTTCGTGTAACAGCACCACTCCCGGCCCGAGGTAGATGCCGGTCGGCCCGCCTTCCAGCGGACCGGCGTTGAAGGCGAAGATGTTGCTGAGGAGCGTCAGTTGCACCGATGGGGAATCCATCTCCTCCGGATACCCGGCGACAAACGACCAGTTGCGTTGGCTGAAGGATAGATCCCACATGTTGTAGGCGACGGTGTTGTGTAGCACGTCGACGGTGGAGGGAAAGACTCCCACCCAGACCGCGCTGTTGCCCTGGCCCCAGATGATGTTGTCCTCCATCAGACCCCCGGCCCACAGTTTGATTCCGTTGAGGTGGTTGCGCACCACGCGGTTGCGTCGCACGATTACGCCCGCGGCGTTTCCGGCGCGGTCGCGGGAATTTAAATCAATCCCGTCGCCTCCGTTGTCATGGATATAACAATCCTCGATCAGCACCGGGTAGCCGCGGGCGAACTCCAATCCGTCCGATCCGTAGAACGCTTCCCCGGATAGGCCGGTGCCGTAGATTTCCACCCGGCGGACGGTCATGTGGTCGCAGGGGCCGGGCGTGCAGTCGACGGCCGAAAACTCGCTGCCATGAATGACACTATCTTCCAGCGTGATGTGCTCGACCGGGCCTTCTTCCGGCGCGCCTTCCGTCTCACCGTAAGTGAAGTGTACGGCGGCTTCCCCGCCGCTGATCTCCAGATGGTCGAGATAGACATGCCGGTTCTCGCCGGAGAGTGTTACCCCCCAGATGGTGAATCCGCGCAGGGAAAAACCGCTGATCCGCAGGTATGAGGCGCCCGCGTCCAGAGTCAGCAATCCCGCGGCCTCGCCCCCGCCGTCCAGGATGGGGATCTCGCCGGGAGCGGCGCGGAAGGTGATGGGCGCCTCGGCTGTTCCGGAACGGGAGAAGTGCGTTTCCTCGGACGCATACACGCCGCCGCGGAAGCAGACGACGTCACCCGGTTCGGCGCCGTCAGCCGCGCGCTCGAAGGTGGCCCACGGCCGGCTCTCGGTGCCGGGGCCGGAGTCGTCGCCGTCGGTGGAAACGTACAACGTACAGGCGGCGTCGGACGGGGCGGGAAGATCGGTTCCGGCTGGGGCGGGTGGGAAGCCGCCGGTCGCCGCCGTTTCGGCGCGGACAGTTGGTAAGTTTGTTTTTTCCTCGGTGGCGTTCCCGGCCGAAGGGGAAAGCGAACAGGCGGTTGCGGTGAGAAACAATGGAAGAAATCTCATTCCCTTTTTCATGGCTGGACTTCCTCGAATGGCGGATCCGGTTGATCAAGGTAACTTCATATCGAAGCCATCAGGGCTGAGCGAATATATCCGCAGAAGAATCATCACCGATATTTTAAGCCGAAAACCTTGTTTCCATGACATTCCAAGGTCCGGTTTTACGTTGCGATTATCTTTGTTCTCTTCCCTCAAGATCCTGTATATCTTAAGCGGGTGATGTCCCAATTTCCTGTTGGCCTTGACAAAAAATTATTTACTTAGTATAAAGTAAAAATAAGGAGAAAAGATATGAAAAACAAGGCGATTTTTTCACGGATTCATTGGATTTCTTGGTTATTTGTGACAATGATTACGGGAATCCTGGCAGGCTTCCTGACCTCCCACAGCGTCTTGCTGGGCCGGTATTTCACTTGGATTCTCGAATCCGGAGATTACGGGGTGTTCACCGATTCTTTCGCATTGTTCCGGGAGGCTTCCCAGGCCAATGTCCACTACAATTATTTTTTATGGGCATCCCTCGTGCTGGGGATCTTCTGGACGATATTTTCCTTCCTGGTCCGTAAGGACCGGATCGTCGCCCTGAGCGCGGGGCTTTCCTCGTTCTGGGTGGGTTGCGTCTTCTTCGCCTCCGGTTTCGCCACGGCGGAGGAGGCGGTGTGTTCCGGCACGGCGGATGCGGCGGCAAGGCAATTTTTTGTTTCCTGGAATCTCCCGATGCACGCGTCCTTCGCCGTGTTCTACACGCTTTGCTTCCTGTTGCTGCTGATTGTCGGATGCAAATGCGGCCGCAAACAGGAAGCGCAGCCTTCGGCGTGATGCGGAAGACAACCCGGACAGCCGCAGGGGGAGTAGAATGCATCTTCCAGGAGGCAGGATTGCGGAAAAAGCGGAATGCCCAGGATACCCAATCGAAGGTCCTTGACGGCGCGGAAAGAATCTTCGCCGCCAAAGGATTCAACGGAACCAGCCTGGCGGAGGTTTCCAAGACGAGCGGAATCTCCGTCGGGCTGATCCTGTATCATTTCCAGACAAAAGAGCGGTTGTACAAGGAAGTGCTGGAGCGGATTTCGGCGCGGTACGCGGAAGTGCTGACGGGCTTGCGCGACACAAATCTTCCCCCGCCGGAGATGCTCAGGGAGGCGTTGCGGGCGGTGTTCGATTTCTGGCGGACGGAAAAGACCTACAACCGCATCAGCCTGTGGTCGTTTCTCGAGCGCCGGGAAACGAGCGCGGCCGGCGAAGCCCGGTTGACCGCCGGATTGGCGGAGTACGTGAAAGCCATGCAGCGGGACGGGTATCTCTCCCGGGCGATTCATCCGGCCGTGTTCCTCAGCATGATCATCGGGCCGATCCACTTCTGGTTCCGCTATAAAAGCCGCTTCGCCGAGATCCTCTGCTGGAAGGAGAAGGACGCCGCGCTCGACGAACTCTTCCTGGAACAGTTCATTGCCATCCTGACAAGCTTCGAAAAACCCCGCGACGCATGAAGCGAGGGGTTTTCTCCGTTCCCTCCGCGAAAACCGGCTGATGGGGAGAACCGGCCGACTCCGGCGGGGGGGCCGGGCGAACGGCGGGAACGGTGCCAAAAAAAACGGCCCGATGGGCATACGCGAGCCATCGGGTCGAAGTGATTCGGCACTTTCCCTTTCTGTTCCGACGATGCTGTCATACGCGCTCCGCAAAGGGAGACCGGCCAAGGATCAATCCCCCAACTGCAGTTGCCGGAATCCGCCGAAGGAAGCGGTCATTTTGTCGTACACCGGTTGCCCCAGCAGCGCCAGGTAGATCTCGTCCGCCTTTTCCGCAGGATCGATGTCCGCAAAAGCTTCCGGGAATAGGATCTTACCGAGGTAATACGCGTCCGCGATGGCGGTGTCGAGGTTGGTGGAGTAGTAATTGTACGGCAGCTGGGAGTAGACCCTTCCGTTACGGACCGCGGAAAGCGATTCATAGAAGGCGGTATTTTTCCGGTAATCCTCCAAAACCGAGGCGTACCCCAACATGTCGAGGAAAAGGTACTCCGGATCCCATTCGAGCAGTTGCTCCTTGTCGACCATCATCGCGCCGCTCTTGCCGGTTTCGTCCACGACGTTTTTAGCGTGAAGGACATCCAAAAGGGCGTAGCGACCTTGTGTGCTTTCCATTCCGTGCAGTCCCTGGGAACCCAATCCACCGATGTACACGGAGGGTTTGCCGTCCTCCGGGATATCCTCGGTCCGGTTCGACAAATCCCGTTGACTGTCCAAGAGGAAGGCGATCGCCGCTTCGGATTTGGCGGTTTCTCCGGTGATCCGGCCTATCAGACGGAGAGAGTCCTGTATCGGCTGGCCGAAGATCGACGTGACGCCGAAGCCTTGTGATCCATAGCTGAGGACTACCACCGGGATGCCGGTTTGGTCCTGCAGTTCATCGGCCGCCTCCGCGTCCTGCGCGTATGTGCTGAAGATGACCTGCGTCTTGACAGCCAGAAGTTTTTCGGGATCCGGGGCGTTGTTCGGGCCTCCGAGTCCGATCACCGGCAACTGCGAGAGCGAAGGGTTGGCCAGGATGTAGGGTTTGCCGCTGACGTCGTGGATATCCACCTGTTCCACCCCGGCGACGTACTGCAGATCTCCGGCGTAGACATACAGGCGGAGCGCGCCCGGGCCGATGGCAACCACGCTCCTTACGGAGGCCGGGACGGATACCCTCCGCCCCAACAGGTCGGTGACCTCGACTGTTTGACCGGCGGTCTGCTCCGCGGCGCCGCATCCGCACAACGCAAGCAGCGCCGGGATCGTCAGCAACCACGCCATTCGAACTCTTCTTGCCATGGATTTCCTCCTGCAGGATGAATTTGGAGCGGGCCGCGTCACAGCGGAATGATGACGCGGCGGCCGTCGTGCGAGGCGATCGTGACCGGCACGGAGTACACCGCTTCGACGGTCTGCGGCGTGACGACTTCCGGGCCGCCCGCCGCGAAGATTTTCCGGTCTTTTAGGAACAGGAATTGGTCGGCAAAACGGAGCGCCAGGTTGAGGTCGTGCATCGCCATCACGGCGGCGAGGCCGCGATTACGGGTGATCTCCCGGATCAGCCGCAATACCTCGAGCTGGTTTCTCAAGTCCAAACTGCTGGTCGGCTCGTCCATCAAGAGGACTTCCGGCTCCTGGGCCAGCGCCCGGGCGATGATGACTTTCTGCAGTTCGCCCCCGCTGAGTTCATCCAGGAAGCGCAAGGCGTAGCCGGACATCCCGAGCGTTTCCAGAGCCTTTTCGGCGACGGCGGTGTCGTGGTGGGTGATGTCCCAGCGGATATAGGGTTTGCGGCCGAGCAGCACGGCATTGAACACCGTTGCGCGCGAGGCCGAACGTTGCTGTTCCACATAGCCGATCCTTTGCGCGAGCGCGTTGCGTCCGAGCGCGGCCGCCGATTCCCCGCCGACGAACACCGCCCCCGCCGACGGTTTGAGGATGCGGTTGATGCACTTCAAGAGGGTTGTCTTGCCTGTGCCGTTGGTTCCAAGCACGGCCACCAGTTCGCCTTTTTTCGCCGTGAATGTGGCGTCGTCCAAGACCGGGCGGCTGGGGTAGGCGAACCGGATGCCCTGCACGGTGAGGATCACTGTTTGGCGTATCCCTTGGCCAGCAAGAAGAGGAACAGCGGCGCGCCGAAGAAGGAGGTCAGCACGCCGACCGGTAAAACGACCGGCGAGACGACTGTCCGCGCCAATGTATCGGAAAGGAGCAGCAGCGCCGCGCCCGCCACGGCGGAGGCCGGGATCAGGAAGCGGTGGTCGACTCCCACCACCCGGCGCATCATGTGCGGGGCGATTAACCCGATGAAGCCGATGATGCCCATGAAGGAAACCGCGACGGCCGTGACCAACGAGGCCGCCAGCATGCTGAGGAAGCGGATCCGATCCACGCGCACGCCGAGGCCGGCGGCGGTGTCGTCGCCGCTGTCGAGGGCGTTGTAATCCCACCGGCGAAGCAGAAAGTACACGGAGGAAACGCCGGTCAGGATCGCCAGGATCGCGATCTCCCGCCAGGCCATGCGCCCCAGGTCGCCGAAGGTCCAAAACACCATCGCCGCAACCTGCACGTCCTGTGCGAAGTACTGGACCAGCGTGGAGCCGGCGGTGAACAGCGAGCCGAAGGCGACGCCAGCCAGCACGACCGATTCGGGGGAAAATCCCCGCAGGCGCGCCAGGAGCAGAATCAGAGTCATGGCGATCATGGAGAAAAGGAAGGCGGTCACGGTGACCAGGTACGGGTTGCCGATGGACACGGCGTCCTGCGTCGTGCTGTGGATGGTGCCGGCGCCGAAGAAGACGATCGCCAGGTTGGCGCCGAAGGCAGCGGCGTTGGAGATGCCCAAGGTGGACGGAGAGGCCAGCGGGTTGCGCAGACAGGTTTGCATAACGCAACCGGCGACCGCCAGCCCGGCCCCGGCGGCAATCGCGGCCAGAATGCGCGGCAGGCGGATGTTCCAGATCACGACGTTCGATATGCCCGTATCCAAGTGAAGCAGCGCCCGCAGGACCTGCAGCGGCGTGGTCTGGGCGGCTCCGGCGTGGATGGCAAACACCGCCAACAGCAAGGTGAACAGCGCCAGCCCGAGGATGATCAGCCGTTTACGGGCCGAAGACCGGAGGAACGCTTCGGAGGCGGAAGTCGGCCGGGCGGAGACCACGGAATTATCAGCCATCGCCGAAGCCCTCCGCCGGTGCCGTTCTATCATCGGGGTGCGTCCTTGGCGTTCTGGGTTCAGGAAAGAAATCTAGGGACGGGGAATTGGGTTTCAAGTCCAAAAGAGGGCGTCCGTCCAGGGCATCTACGCCGCGAACGGTAAGTTGGTTTCCATCCCGTTTGACCAAGTCCGCAATGCATAAGGCGATGGGATTTGGACGGTTGGGCGACCGGCTGGCGAATACTCCGACCGGATGTGGATGGAACGGGGGACTCGCTCGCGGGAAGTTGCGCTTGGCCCTATCTCCCCAATACAGCACGATCAGACGGGCGGCTTGCTCGATCCCCTCAAGCCCGGCGGCGTATTCTGCAAAAACTTCCACCACTTGCATCCCGTCCGAGAGCCTTCCCTGGCGGGGGGCATCCCCGCAGGTCTTGTACAGGCTCTGGATTGCGACGAACGTGGCAAGTAGCATGTACGCCTCGGATCTACTTCCCGCGAAGGACGGCCTGTTCGAAGCATTCCGGACACAGGGCTTTCCCTTCCAGCATGCGCAGGCGGGTTTCCATCGTCCGCTCGCCGCACTGCGCGCAGGCGATCGAATTGAAAATCCGCGCGCGCGGCGGGCGGGAAGCTTCGATGGGTTGCACTTCGACCAGGTCGGCCAGCGGGGCGGAGAGGATCCATTCGATCCGCCGGGCGCGGAGCGCAGCCGCTTCCATGCGTTCCGCTCCGCCCGCCTTCCCGGTGCGCGCATGTTCCCGCAGACGGTCCTCTTCCGCCTGGTGCGGGCATTTATCCTCCGAACGGACCCGGATGCGGATGGCTTTTCCATCCGACCGGCGGAAAAAGCGAAAGGCGTTCTTGCCGTAATCCAGATGGATCAGGTTGCCCTTGCCGAAGGTGCATCTGGTGAGGAATTGGATCGCGTCCACCGCGCAGTTGTCGGTCTCCACGACCGCCACAACTTCCTCGTCGCCGGGACGCGGACCCATCTCCCGCAAGGCTTGCTCCGACACCCGGATGCCGGTCGCCAGGCCCGGACACATGTGGCCGTGGAAAGCCTGAACCGAAGGAATATCTATCACCATCGCCAATTCTCCTGTGTGCGGCTCTGGTTGTGGATTTATTCTGCCTTGGCCGGACCGGCATATGGAAAGCCGCTCCGGGTTCGGGTGCATCCAGCCCAATACCTTCCCGGAATTTCCGGGCAGGTTTTCCATCCCCTTGTGTGATAATGGATGAGTAAAATTACTGCAGACGGGCATATTTGCTAGAAGGGCGACGGATTGCTGGTTTCCAAACGAACCGCATTATAATGCAAATAATTGCAAATGCAATAAAATGCGTATATTAGAGCTAGGAAAGAAAGGGCCGTTATGAAGGCGTCCTCCATCGAACTGGCGATTCTCGATCTGCTCAATCAGGATCACCATCACCTCACCGCGCAGGAGGTGTATCAGCGGATGCATCCGCGGTTCCCGGCGATGAACCCCTCCACAGTCTATCGGGCTTTGGAACGCCTTGCGGACTCGGGCAAAATTTCCGTTTCCGACATGGGCACCGGAGCGTCGGTCTATGAAGCGGTGAGCGACAGGATCCACCATCATCTGGTTTGTCGGAAATGCGGGCGCATACTCACGCTGGACCATGCCATGGTGGGGGAATTGTTCGATCGGATCGAGAAGGCGTGTTCGTTCCGTGTGGCGACCAACCATCTGATCCTGTTCGGAACCTGTTCGAAATGCCGTAAGCATGACGCCTGACCAGCGCTTTGGTGATCCGGTGCGCGAACGGGAATATACCCAAAGGAGCCCGTGGGGGTTTTGTCGGAGGGGGCCTCCGGCCGGATTTCGCGAAGACGGGATCAGGAAAAAAAGAAAAACCCCCGGGCTGTCGTTTTCCGCAACCGGGGGGAGAACCGATGGTGGGCGGTATAGGGCTCGAACCTACGACCTCACGGATGTCAACCGTGTGCTCTAACCAACTGAGCTAACCGCCCGGGCAATATGCGATTATATCAGAATTGGCGGGCGGAAGCGGAACGGCCCGATCCGGACCACCCGCGGTATACTCTTCCTTTAATGAAGCGCGCCTCCCCGCTGTGGCTGCTGGTCCTGATGCCCGTCCTCTGGCTGGCCCCCCTCCTGGGCGATCCCACGCAGGTTCATTTTGCGCCCAACGCCGGGTATTCCGATCTCCTCATCGCGCACCAGCCGAGCGCCGAGTTCCTGCGCCGTTCCCTGCTCGAGTACGGGGAGATCCCGTTTTGGAATCCGCACACCCTCGGCGGAACCCCCTTTGCGGCGAATCCCCTTTCGGGATTGTATTATCCGCCGCTCTGGCTCGCACTCCTGCTCCCTGCGCCGCTGGCTTTCCACATCTTGTTTTACCTGCATCTGGCCTTCGCCGGCGTCGGAGCGTTTCTGCTGGCGCGGGAGGAAATCGGCGAACGGGCGGGTTGGGCCGGACAAACCGCTCCGCTGCTGGCCGGAATCGCGTTCGGCGGGTTGCCGAAGCTGGTGGCGCACACCGCCTCCGGGCACCTGACGCTTGTCCTGGCGGTGGCTTGGACTCCCTGGTTGATGTCCGCGGCGCGCGGCGGGGCGCGTGGGCGCAGCCTCCGCCGCTGGGCGCTGGCCGGGGTGATGGCGGGAATCATTTTCCTCACCGACCCGCGTTGGTTCCTGCCCGCCGTTCTGGCCGCGGCCGGCTATGCCTTGTGTGCGGCGCCCGCGGGTCGCGCGCCGCAGGCGCTCCGCCGGGAATGGCTCTCCTGGGTGAAAAACCTGGCTGTCTTCGCGCTTTTCGCGGCCGCGGTCTCGGCGGTGCTCGCCCTTCCCCTGATCCGCTTCACGTCGCTCACCACCCGGGCCGGCCTTCCGGGACAGGAGAGAACGGCCTATTCCCTCCCGTTCCACTCGCTCAGCGGATTGACCCTCGGCGGGATCGAGCCGTATCCCGAATGGGTGGTGTATTCCGGCGCGGCCGTGTTGCTGCTCGCCACCGCCTCCATGATCCTGGTTTCCCCGCCGGTTGGATCTCCCACCGGGGCGCCGGCTTCCGGACCGGCGCCGGGCAGGGGGCGCGAGCGTCTGTTTTGGTTCCTTCTCTTTTTATTGTGCGTTCTGCTTTCTCTTGGGTCCCGGGTACCCGGGCTGGGAGTTGTCAGCGACGCCGTGCCGGGATTGAACCTCCTGCGCGTTCCGCCGCGCTGGATGTTCCTGGCCGGATTGGCGCTGGCGATGCTCGCCGCCCGCGGTCTGACCGCGCTGGAAAACATAACCGGCGGCCATCGCGTGATGAAGTTGACCGGTTTTACGCTGGCCGCGGGCGGTTTGATCTTCGCCGCCGCCGCGGGCTTTTCCGGATTGCCTCCGGCGCTGTGGCAGGATGGATTGGTTTGGGGCGGGGTGGGCGCGGTCCTCTTCCTCGGATGCCGGAAAGAAGGCTGGAGTATTTCCGCGAGCGGCGCGTTGCTTTTCCTGACGGTGGTCGACCTGGCGCTGGCCGACGGGCGGATGATCGACCGGAAGTCGGCCGAGTCGGTTCCCGGGGAAGCCCTGCAGTCCGCCGCCCCTCTCGCGGCGGAAGCGCAGGAGTACCGCGTCTATTCGCCTTCCTACGAAATCCCCTCGCTGGCGGCCGTCCGCTGCGGATTGCGGACGCTCGACGGCATCGACCCGCTGATCCTCGCCTCGACGGCGGGGACGGTTTCCGCGGCGGCGGGCGTTCCGCTCGCGGGGTATTCGGTGACTCTGCCCGCGTTCGCCGGGGGCGATCCGCAGACCGACAATCGCGAAGCCGTCCCGGATTGGCGGCTGCTCGGATTGCTTAACGTCGGCACCGTCGTCTCGGCCTTTCCCGTTTCCGGGGCGCCCGGCGGATGCGTCCGAAGCGGCGAAGCGTACCTGTGCGGGAATCCATTCGCAATGCCGCGCGCCTGGGTGGCGGAATCGGCCGCGGTGTGGGATACGCCCATCCCCGGCCGCAGGGCGTGGATTGAATTCGCAAGCCCCAACCGCCTGCGCTTGAGAGTCGCCGGCCCAGGCATCGTCGTGCTTGCGGAAGCGGCCTATCCGGATTGGCGCGCGCGGGTGGACGGCGAAGCCGCTGAGCTGTTGACGGTCGGCGGCTGGTGGCGCGCGGTGGCGGTCGGCCCGGGGGAGCATACGGTCGAGCTGACCTACGATCCGTACCTTTCGCAGATCGGATTGGCGGTCACGTTGCTGGCTCTGCTGGGCTATGCGGGAGTGCGGCGATGGGCGGGGTGACGCGCGCGGAAGGACGCTGGGCCGCCGCCTTCGCGGTGATCCTCTCGCTGGGCTTGGCTCTGCCGTATTGGGCGGCCTACTCGGCCCAGGGGGAGGAGTGGCGGTTCAGTGGCTTTCTGTTCGGCGTGGAGGACGGCAATTCCTACATCGCCGATATGCGCCAGGGGGCGGAGGGCGCGTGGCTGTTCCGCATCCCCTACACGTCCGAGCCGCAGAGCGGCGCGCTGATCTATCTGCCGTTTCTCCTGCTGGGAAAGCTGGCCGGGGGCGCGGCGATGCACGAGCAGCTGACGGCGCTGTTCCACTTAGCGCGGTTCGCGGCCGCGGTCGCGATGCTCCTGGCGGTTTACCGTTTCCTGGCCTGCTTCACCGCCAGCGTCCCCCTCCGCCGCTGGGGGACTCTGGCGGTAGGTTTCGGCGGCGGGTTCGGATGGATCCTGCTGGGCACGGGCGCCTATCCGCTGGAATTCTCCTCGCCCGAAGCGTTCGGGTTTCTCTCCTTGTTCGGATTGCCGCACCTGGCCGCGGCCCGCGCCTGCCTGCTGCTGGCGCTGGCGTGGCTCGTCTCCGGCGGAAGCGGATCGGCGGCGAAACGGGACGGCGTGAAGATCGGACTGGCGCTGGTCCTGGCCTGGCTGTTCCAACCGCTGGCGGTGGTCGTTGCCTGGGCGGTGGCGGGCGCGTACCTCGTTCTCCTTTTCCTTCGAGAACGGATCGAGCCGACGGCTGAGAGCGCGCCCTTGCGGGATGCGGCCGTCCGGGCGCTGACCGCCGCCGCGGTCACCGTTCCGTTGCTTGTGTATTCGGCGCTGGCGTTCGCGCTGGATCCGGTTCTGCGCCAGTGGGCGGCGCAAAACACCCTGCCCTCGCCGCCGGTCTGGCAGTATCTCCTATCCTACGGCATCCTGCTCGGGCCGGCCCTGGCGGGCGCCTGGCTGGCGCGCAAGACGTACGGCCGGTGGATGCTGCCGCTCGGTTGGCTGATCGTTTTTCCGATCCTGGTGTATCTTCCCCTCCCCGTGCAGCGCCGCCTGGCGGAGGGATTTTGGACCGCGTTGGTGGTTTTGGCGGTGCACTTCGCGGAGCGGAAGCTGGCCGGCGGCGCGCGGCGGGCGGCGTTTATTCTGGGCACGGCGCTTTTGCTTCCGGCCGCCGTGTTTTTCTGGGGGCAATCGTTCCTGCGGGCGGCGGCACCCGCCGCGCCGGTTTTCCTGCCCGCGGCGGAGGTGCACGCGCTGGAGTGGCTGGATGCGAACGCCGAGCCGGGCGCGGTCGTACTCAGTTCTTATGCGGCGGGCAACGTCGTGCCGGCTTACACCGACCTCATAGCGTTCATCGGCCACGGTCCGGAGACCCTCCATCGCGAGCAAAAACAAGCCCTCGTCGACATCGTCCTCGATGGAACGCTGCCGGACGGGGAGCGAATCGCCGCTCTGCGCGAAAGCGGCGCGCATTACGTCCTGCTCGGGCCGGGTGAATTGGAGAAAACCCCGGCTGGGATCCCCGGCTGCGGGCTGGTCTACCGCGCCGACGGGTGGGATGTGTGGAAGGTGACGGAGGATCGTCATGCCGGCGTGCTCTCAGCCGGCATCCAGAAAGGAACGGTTTCCAATGCGTGGACCCCGGCCAAGAACACACCGGGGTGACGGAGGATCGTCATGCCCGCGCCCGCCCTCGCGGAGCGGGGGTATTCTTAGCGGGCATCCAGGAACCGGCGGAGTGAACGCTCGGGCGCAAGCCCTGGATCCCCGATCAGAGCACTCAGGGATGACGGCAGTCAGAAAAGGAGTGAACAATGCAATACCGCGAACTGGGACGAACCGGCTGGAAGGTTTCCACCGTCAGCTTCGGCGCCTGGGCGATCGGCGGCACGTGGGGCGAGGTGCAGGATTCGGATTCACTGGCCGCGCTGCACCGCGCGCTGGATCTGGGGGTCAACTTTTTCGACACCGCCGACGTCTACGGCGACGGGCGCAGCGAGCGTCTGCTGGCCCGCCTGCGCCGCGAGCGACGCGATCCGTTCTATGTGGCCACCAAGGCCGGCCGCCGGCTGGATCCACACGTGTCGGCCGGATACAACCGGGAAAACCTCACCGCCTTCGTCGACCGCAGCCTGAAGAACCTCGCGGCGGACGCGCTCGACCTGCTTCAACTGCATTGCCCGCCGACCGAAGTGTATTACCGGCCCGAGGTGTTTGGAAGCCTGGACGACCTCGTGCGCCAGGGGAAGATCCGCCACTATGGGGTGAGCGTGGAAAAAGTCGAGGAAGCCCTCAAGGCGGTCGAATTCCCGAACGTCGGGACGGTCCAGATCATCTTCAACATCTTCCGCCAGCGGCCGGCCGATCTGTTCTTCGAGCAGGCGCGCAAACGCAGGGTGGGGATCCTCGCCCGCGTTCCGCTCTCCTCGGGGATGCTCACCGGAAAATTCACCGCGGCCAGCACGTTTTCGCCCGACGACCACCGGGCGTTCAATCGCAAGGGAGAAGCCTTCGACCGCGGGGAGACCTTCTCGGGGGTGGATTATGCGACCGGGCTCGAGGCGGTCAAAAAATTGCGCGCACTGCTTCCGCCCGGAATGTCGATGGCCCAGATGGCGCTGCGCTGGATTTTGATGTTTCCGGAAGTGACCTGCGCGATCCCCGGCGCAAAGCGGCCCGCGCAAGTGGAGGAAAACGCCGCCGCGGCCGGCCTGCCGGCACTCGCGCCCGAGGTGATGGGCAAAATCCGGTCCTTGTACGACGAAAAGATCAAGCCGCAGGTGCATGCGTATTGGTGAGTGAAAAAGCCGCTGAGGGGATTTTTTACTGCACTCCGTCGAGCACACCGATCAGGTCCGAAACACCTGACAGGTAGGTGGACCTGTCAGGTGTGATCCACCTGTCAGGTCGGATTTGATGAAAAAATTCCCGGCTCCGAACCGGGAATTTCTTCATTGCCATCCCTTCACCGTCGGATCCGCGGTCATTCCACCGCCGGCAGATCCATCTCCTCCAGAACTTCGTTCAACAGCGTGAGGTCGTAGATGCCGTCCAATTTGGGCTCCTCTTTCAGAAAACCTGCCTCGTGGGCGGATTGGGCCGAAGCGAACAGCGAAGCCGAAATCGGATCCCAAGTCACCGTCATCCGCCCCCACGCCATGGAAAGCACTTCCGCGGGCAATTTTTTCCCGGTCAGCTTTTCGATCTCCGCGTTCAGCAGGTCCTGGGCTTCTGCGGGATTCTCCAGCGCCCACCGGGTGACTTCCACATGGGCCTGGATCCAGGCCTTCACCAGATCCGGATGCGCCGCCAGGAATTCGGCGTTGACGATGACGTGGGCGGTTACGAACTCGCCGTCCGTTTCCGTCCAGAGGCCGCGTTCGTCCAGGAACAGCACCCCGCCGCCCTCCACGATCAGGCGGCTGGCCCACGGTTCGGGGACCCAGGCGCCGTCGATTACGCCGAGGCGGAACATGTCCAGGATCAGAGGATTCTGGGTGGGGACGACCTCCACCGTCCCGCCCTGCTCGAGAGTTTTCAAACCGTTGTCGAGGATGTATTTGCGCAGAGCCACGTCCTGGGTGTTGCCGAGCTGAGGGCTGGCGATCTTCTTGCCCGCCAAATCGGCGGCGGTGTTGATGTCTGCGTCTGGCCGGACGACGAAGGCGGCGCCTCCGCTGGTCGCGCCGCATACGATCCGCAGGGCTTCGCCCTCCGATTTGATGAAGCCGTTGATCGCCGGGTTGGGTCCGATGTAGGAGAGATCGATCTGCCCGGCGAACAAGGATTCGATCACCGAGGGGCCGGCGTTGAACTGGGTGGCCTGGATTTCCACGCCGTCCCCCAGTGCCTTCTGGAAATCCCCGCGGGCCATCCCGATCAGCGCCTGCGAGTGCGTGATGTTCGGAAAAAATCCCACACGGATTGCGGTTGGTTCTCCCGTCGCGGACTGGCACGACGCGAGCTGAAAGCCGGCTGCGACCAACAAACACGCACTTGCGATGCGGCGGTTCATATTTCTCTCCATTCGTTCGCGTTCGATTTTTTCCGTTTGTCCAAGCCGTCGCCCGGCGCGGACGCGCCGGCTTCGGCTGGAAGGATGCCGATTTCGGAAATGCGGTCTTGGGATAACCGGTGGGGCTGAAGAACCCTCGCCGCGTCCGCGGGATTGCTTTCCCGCGGCTACGCGATCTCCACCCAGTCGATCACCTGGGCGGTCTTTGGAAGGGTTACCGGGAATGGAATCCACTCCCCGGCGTTCGCCGCGAACACGCCGGCATCGGTATGATAGAGAAGCATGGATCCGTCCGGAGACCAGACGGGCAGGTCGCCGCCGCCGAGATGATGCTCCTCGGTTCCGTCAGGGCTCAGCACCCACAGCGAAACCTTCTTGTCCTCCGTGCGTTCCGCCGGATTGGCGACCGCCAGCCAGCGGCCGTCGGGGCTCCACGCCAAGTTCCTATTGCCGATCCCGCCGCCCAGGATCGGGTACGTATGGAGTTGGGTCACCGTCAGGGTGTCGAAATCCAAGATCGCGACGGCGCTCGATCCGTCTTGTCCGCCGGGAAGTCCGAACAACTGCCAGGCGATCTTCCGGCTGTCGGGGGACCAAGCGGGGTTGGCGGCGTTTTTGTAACCGGTGAAGGTCGCCGGCAGGGCCGGCATTTTCCCCGCGAGGTAATGGTAGATCCACGGTTCGCCGGCGCGGTCGAAGGCGATCGCCTGGCCGTCGGGCGAGAGGGCGGCCGGCGAAAAGGATTGGAATTCCTCGTCCAAAAGCAGCACGTTGGTGCCGTCCGGTTTCATGGTCGCGAGGTACCCGGCGGCCGGGCCGAGATCTTCGGCGTATTGGAAATGGAAGACGATCAGGTCCGGACGCGCCGGCCACCACTGGTATTGCTGCTCCATGCGGTCCTTGGTCCTGGTGAGGTTGCGGGTCTTTCCGGTATCCAGATCCAGCAGCCAGACGTCTCCGTCGCCGGAATACAGCACTTGTTTGCGGTCGGGAGAAAGGGCCGGATCCGGTTTATCGGCGAGTTGGACGGTCTCTCCGTCCGCATCCACCAGGTAAGGCCCGATCATGCGCTTCATCGAATCGGCGTCGGCGAACACCAGGCCCGGCATGGGCGACGCGGGCGGAAGAGTCGGAACCGCGGTCGGGGTGAAGGTCGACGTGGGTGAAGCTTCCCGGGTGGCGGCGGATTCTTCGGTTGGAGAGATGGTGGCTTCGGATGCGGCCTCCGGCCCGCAGGCGCAAAGCGCGGCCGCCAAAAACAGCAGGGAGGTTGCCTCGAAAAATCGGGTGCGCATGGGATTCTCCTTTCCGGCGGGGCGATCGGGTTGTCGCCGGTCGGCCGAGTGGGCGATCGGCCGCGTCAGAGACGCTGGGGATTATAAAACAGGATCTGCGTAATGGCGGACCGGCGCGGCGGGCCACTTGCCGCGACCCGGGAAACAGAGTATACACGGAAGCGTGGCGTTTCCTTCTGTTGTTTCCGGCGTGAAGCGGTTCCTCCTCCGTCTGGATCCGGTATACGCCTTGCTCGCGGCCGTCCTCGTCTTCCTGTTCGCGCCGGTCTTGCTCGGCACGCGGGTCATCTTCTGGGGACTTCCGCTGCTTCAATTCGCCCCCTGGCACGAGACCGCAAAACAAACCCTGCTCGCCGGATATTTGCCGCTTTGGAATCCGTGGCTGGGGATGGGCGCACCCCTTCTGGCCAACGCCCAATCCGCGCTGCTCTATCCGCCGAACTGGATTCTGCTGATCGTCCCGGTGGAGTACGGCCAGGGCCTGCTGATGGTCGCGCATCTTTTATGGGCCGGCATCGGCATGGCGAAGCTCAGCCGGCGGCTCGGAATCGGCCTCTTGGGCCAGGCGGCATCCGGATTGGCCTTCATGCTTTCCGGATACCTCGCCTCCCGGGCGTGGTTTCTCAGCATCAACGCCTCGGTGGCCTGGCTGCCGTGGATCGTTCTGGCGTCCGAGCGCGCGCTGCGGAAGGAAAAAGGCATCCTCGATCTCCGGCTCGCGTTGGCGCTCTGCTTGCAATGGCTGGCCGGGCATTGGCAGACGGCGTGGTACACCTGGTGGATCGCCGTCGGCTGGATGGCGGTGCGCGCCGTGGCGGACCGCCCGGCGGGGAAGGCCCTCGTGCGCGCGGGGTTGCGTATGCTGGGTGCCAGCCTAGCGGCCGCGCTTCTGGGCGCGGCGCAATTCATCCCCACCGCCGCCTATTGGCTGAACTCGCAGCGCGCGTCGGGCGTGGATCCGGAGGCGGCGCTCACCTATTCCTTCTGGCCGTGGCGGCTGGTGACGCTGGTGGCGCCGAACTTTTTCGGGAATCCGGCTCACGGCGATTATTGGGGTTACGCCAATTATTGGGAGGATGCGGTCTATATCGGCTTGCTCCCGCTCGGCCTTGCCGTCTCGGCGCTTGTCGACCGGCTGCGCCGCCGGGGTGCGGCGGGGTTTCCCTACGGCTATCTCGCGGCGCTTGCGGGCTTCTCGCTGCTGCTTGGGCTGGGGAAAAACACACCGGTCTTCCCGTTCCTCTTCGCGCATGTCCCGAGCTTCAATTTCTTCCAGGCTCCCTCGCGGATGACGATCGGGTTCGTGTTCGCTTTGTGCCTCCTGGCGGCGGCCGGCGCCCAGCGCTGGCAACAATCCGCCTCGACCTCCTGGCGGACCGCGGCCAACATCGGCGTAGCGTCGGCTGCGGCGCTGGCGGCCGGGATCGCGGCGACGTATCTTGCGTTCATCCGCCGGGATACTTTCGCACCTTCCGTCGCAGCCACCGGCGGAATCGGGATCCTGATCGCCCTGCTTGCGCTGCTCAAATACCTTGCGAAGCGCCGGCCGCCGCTCGCGCGCTGGGTCGCCCCCGCGGCGGCTGCCCTGATCGCGCTGGATCTCGGACTGGCAGCCGCCGGATTGGTCCCTACTGCGCCGCCTTCCCTCTACCGGGAGGAAAACCCCGCGGCCGCCGGGATCGCCGCGACCCTCGGGGAGCGGCGGATCTACATGCCGGAAGCGATCCGCTACGAGCTGATGTACCACCGGGCGTTTCTCTTCCGCATCTTTGCGGGGCTGGCGGATTGGATGGACGTCCGGCGCTGGGAGCTCCCCAACGTGTGCATTCTGGATTCCCTCCCGGCCGCGGACAATTTCGATTCGTTCGTCCCCCGGCGTTACGCCGTTCTGGTGCGGGAGGTGGAGACACTTCCCGCGGAGCTGCGCGATCGGTTGTTGGGGATGATGGATGTCGGCGCGGTGTGGGAATGGCCGCCGGGCGACGGGGATCCCACCCTGCGATACCTCTCCGGCGGCGCCCGGGCCTGGGGGGTGTGCCGCGCGCAATGGGCGCTCGGCGGGGAGGACGCCCTCCGCGCGGTGACGGCCGAGCAGTTCGACCCGGCGCGGACGGTGATCCTCGAGGCGGGAAGCGGGGAAGAGGGGACGGATTGCGCTTCGCCCCCCCGGGTGG
Source organism: Anaerolineales bacterium (assembly GCA_016928575.1). Classification (NCBI taxonomy): domain Bacteria; kingdom Bacillati; phylum Chloroflexota; class Anaerolineae; order Anaerolineales; species Anaerolineales bacterium. Next base: position 9,463 of record JAFGKK010000004.1, on the reverse strand, counting down.
AAATCGCCGCGGGCGCCGATCCGAACCGCGTGCGGATCGAAGTCGACTTCGCGCAAGATGGGTTCCTTGTTCTGGCCGATGTAAATGACGACGGGTGGCAGGCGTTCCTCGACGGGGAACGCGTCCCGAATCTCCAGGCGGATTATGCATTCCGCGCCGTGCGGGTGCCCGCCGGCAGGCACACGGTCGAATTCCGGTACGCGCCGCCCGCCTTTTGGGGGGGCGCGCTGGCGTCGGTCGGCGCGCTGCTGGCGCTCTGCGCCGCGGCCGCCGTGCGGCTCATGCGGCGGACCCGCAGGCGCGCTCCGCCCGCCGGATCTCCGGAGACGGCCGGATGAAGTGCTCCCGCTGCGGGGTGGAATCCGGTGTCGAGGAGGCGTTCACCGTCCGCAGGGAATGGGTCGGACTTGTGAAACGTGCGTACTGTCCGCCGTGTTGGGAGACGGTGTACCTGCGCAGACAGTTTTTTACAATCGCCGTGGCGATCGCGCTCTTCCTCGCGCTCGATGCGTTGATCATCGGCCGGGGGGCGGCGCTTGTTCTGTTGGATTTTCTATTTCTCGGGATTCTCAATCTGCTTCTGGCTGCGGCGCATGAGCTGGCCCACGCCGCGGCCGGGTTGCTGCTGGGATTGCGCATCTTCCGGGTGATCATCGGATTTGGAAAACCGCTGGCCGTGCGGCGCAGGTTCGGGATCACCTGGGAACTCCGCCCGTGGCTGTTTGGAGCCGGAACGGTGCTGGCCTGCCCGCCGCGCCCGGGGTGCCGCTGGAGGATGTTCCTGGCGATTGCGGCGGGACCCGGGATCCACGCCCTGCTGCTGCTGGCCGCCGTCGTCTTCCGGTTTTTCCTGCTGCTCCTCCAAGGTTGGTTGGGCATCGACGCCGTTTTGGCGTTGCACCTGACCGGTTTGTTCCTCTACTTCGACCTGGTGCTTTTATTTTTCAATCTCATCCCGATGAGGGCCGGCGGGCTCTACCGGCAGGCCGGCACGGACGGCTTGCAGATGCTGGACCAGTTGTTGATGCCTCCGGAACGGCAGGCGTCGATGAATCAGGGGTATTACCTGATGGAGGCCATGGACGCCGGTTCGCGGAACGATCCCCAAGCCGCTTTGGATTGGCTCGCCCGGGGATTGGAAAAATTTCCGGGCCATCCGATGCTGCTCACCACCAAGGGCGTGAATTTGATCCGGCGGAAGCAATTCGCCGCGGCGCGGGAGGTTTTCCTGGCGTTGCGGGATTCCCCGGAAGCGGAAAAACCGTTCTTCCGGAGCCTGATCCTCAACAACATCGCCTACGTGGATGCCCTGATCCGCGGCGGGGAGCTGCTGGCGGAGGCGGAACGCTGTTCTGAGGAAGCCTTCCGCAACCTTCCCTGGGAGCCGTCGATCGTCGGCACGCGCGGGATGGTGCTGGCGGAGACCGGACGGTTAAAGGAGGGGATCTCCCTGCTCAAGCGGGCGCTGGCGGGGCAGATCGATCCGTCGGCCCGGGCGGCCGACGCCTACCATCTCGCCGACGCCCTGCGGCGGCTGGGGAACGCCGGGGAAAGCCGGCGCTATTTCGCGCTGGCGCGCCGCTGGGATCCGGATTTCTTCCTGCTCGATCCGGCCGATTGCTGAGGCGGGTGTCCGCCGAAAGAAAAACGCGGATGGTCCATCCACGTTTTTTCGTTCTTCGGGTTCCGCAAATCCTAGAACCGTGTCACCGCCCCGCAGTAGGTGCAATGGATCTCGGTTTGTCCGCGCAGAATGGGCGCTTTGATCGCGCCGCCGCAGGAGGGGCATTTGGTCGGCGCGTTGCGCAGGCGCTGTTTTTCCTCCTCCGAGATCGGCGTGACGCGGCTTTTTTCGATCTCGCCGTCCTTCACCCGGCCGATCGTAGCCTGCCATTGGTTGCAATCCTGCCCGTCGATGTGGAAATGGGCTTTGCGCATCGGCGCGGCGGAGGTGAACTCGAAATCCAGATGGTCCTCGTGGCCCATCAGCCCCTTCTTGCTGGCCGTCACTTCGTTCACCTCCGGCAGCGGGACGACCAGCATCACTTCCTGAACCTTCTCCTTTTCGGTGGCGATGAACAGCACCTTCTTGGTGGCCACATCCTCCTTGCGTTCGAACGCCAGTCGCTGGTCGGTCAGGAAGAGGATCCCTTTTGGATCGTCCTTGCCGTCCTTGTCCCATTTGGCCTTCACCGCCAGCACGGTCGATTCGGCCTCCAGCCATTCGACCTTCGAGGCGGCCGCCTGGTCGATCATCCAAGAGACCCGGTTGAGGTGGGTTTCGAGGGAGGATACGTCTGATGCCATCCGGTCGAACATCCCCGAGACCGCCTTCTCGGCGGCTTCGGCTGCGCCCTTCAGCGTATCGAGCGAATTTTCAACCGGAGTCAGAACGGAATTGGCGATCGACGGGTTGACAGCGCGGGAAGCGGCCTGAGCCACCTCGGCCTCGGCCTGCGCGACCCGAGTCTTAAGCGAGGCCGTCTCGCGCACGATCGCCTGCATCACGCCCGGCTTCAGTTCCGCCCAGCGTTTGCGGAAATCCAGACATTTGGGTTCGAGATCCTTCTCCCAGACGTAGCCGCGCTCGCGCACGGCGCGGGCCAGGTCGAACACCCGGTTGGCCTGGGTTTCGACGTCCTCGGCCTGGTCGCGGACGGAGGTGAGCAGCGATTTTTCCTGGATTTCTTTGAGGGTATCTTTGAGCGTATCCACCCGGCGGCGGACTTCCTGCATCGGATCGGGAGCGGCGGATTTGGTCATGAGGCCTCCATGGTCCCTAGAGTATATCGGATTTTCGTGCGGTCGCCTCCGCGTTCTGCCGTCCTCCCCGCGCCCGCCGGCCGAATCCGGTTTCCGGCGCGGATCGCCGGCGCACGGGATCTGGCCGATGGGTTTGGGCGCGCCGATTTGCCTTCGGCGGCGTTACTATCTATACTGGAAAACCAGCCGCCGGAAAAACCGACCGGCTGGAAGAAGGAGGAGAACGCCATGTCCGACAACCACCCGTCCATCCTGCCGGGTTCGCCCCCGCCGTATCCGCCGCACACTCCTCAGGCGGAGCCGCCCGGCGCCCAGCCTCCCGCAGCCCCTCCGGGAGGAAAATCGTGGCCGCCTTTCATGGGGATGCTTTCGATCCTGACCGTGATTTTTCCGTTCCTCTTCCTTTGCGTCTATTGCATGTTCGCCTATTCGATGGTCAACCAACCCGGATTTAATACCGAGGACCTCTCGGCTGCGGAAGTGACCAATTTCGGTCTGGGGACGATTGCGCTGGCGTGCGGCACCCTGATCGTCTCCCTGATCGGCATCGTCATTGGGCTGGGGGCGCTGTTCGGAAAGACCGCCAACAAGATCCTGGGGATCATCGGCCTGGCGCTGAACGGGTTCGTTCTGCTGTCAATGGTGTGCGGATTTGCCTGGCTGATGATTTAAATGGCATGCGGCGGTTCGCTGTGCGGGCGGACTCGGTCGACTGCCGCGGCGGAATGAACGAAGGAGCACGCTCCCCGGTCCGCGGGCGGGGGCAGTTGGCCGGGGGGATGGGGAAGCGGCGGCGGACGACCGCCGCGCCCGTCCGGCTCCGGTGTGAGCCCCGGCGGCTTGCCGTTGCAGAGAGAACCGGCATCCCGGCCGTTACTTCTTTTCCCCGATCGTCGACCGCAGGTAGGCCTCGATGAATTCATCGATCTCGCCGTTCAACACCGCGGCGGTGTTGCCGGTCTCGTACTCGGTGCGGTGGTCCTTGACCATCTGGTAGGGGTGCAGGACGTAGGATCGGATCTGGCTGCCCCACTCGGCCTTGACGTGTTCGCCCTTGATCGCCGCCAGTTCCTTGGCCTGGGTTTCGCGCTGGATGTCGAGCAGGCGCGACCGCAGGACCCGCATCGCGTTCTCGCGGTTTTGGGTCTGCGAGCGCTCGTTTTGGCAGGTGACCACCAAGCCGGTGGGCAGATGGGTGATGCGGATGGCGGTTTCGTTCTTTTGCACGTTCTGCCCGCCGGCGCCGGAGGAGCGGTAGGTCTCGATCTTCAAGTCGGCGGCGGGAATCTCGACCTCGTCGGACTGCTCGATCTGCGGGTAGACCTCGACCAGCGCAAAGGACGTGTGGCGGCGGTTGGCCGAATCGAACGGCGAAAGCCGCACCAGGCGGTGGACCCCCTTTTCCGCTTTTAGGTAGCCGTAGGCCTGCGGGCCCTTTATCGAAAGGGTGACGCTTTTAATGCCGGCTTCCTCGCCCGGCATGCGGTCGAGGATCTCGGCTGCGTATCCGCGCAGTTCCGCCCAGCGCAGGTACATGCGCTCGAGCATCGACGCCCAATCCTGGCTGTCGGTTCCGCCGGCGCCGGCGTGGATCGAGAAGAAGGCGTCGGAAGAGTCGTGCGGCCCGGAAAGGAGCGCCTCGAGGTCCATCCGCGCCACCTCGGCTTCGACGGAGTCGGTCTCCTTTTCCAATTCGGCGAGCAGGCCGTCGTCGCCGAGCGCGGCCAACTCGAGCGCGTCTCCCACGCGGCGTTCGAGCCCGCGCCAGGCGTTCACCTGCGCCTTCACGCGGGTGAGTTCCTGCATCAGCTTCTTGGCGTTGTCGGGCGAATTCCAAAGGTTCGGTTCCGCGGCTTGGGCTTCCAGTTCGGAGAGGCGCTTTTCCTTGACCGGGAGGTCAAAGACTCTCCAGGAGGCGGTGGAGTTTTTCGTGGGAGACGGTCAGGCGCTGGGTGAGTTCGTCGAAATTGGACATGCGGCATTCCTCTGGGTGGAATTATAAACGTAAACCCCTTCCGATTTGCGGATTTGGGAAGGGCAGGGGAGGGGTCAATCCGCCGGGGGCTAATCCCGGACCGAGGTTTCTTTTCTTAGGAGGAGGAATAAATACGGGCCGGCGGTGGTCAAGCTGAAAGCCGGCTTGGGGGTGTTTGTCGGAGTAGGGAATATTTCCTGCGTGAATGTTGGCGAAGAGGTGCCGGTGGGAGACGGTTTTACGGCGCGGGACGGGGTGACGGTCGGGGATGGCACGCCTGGTTGGTTTTGAGTCAAATCCCTACCGCGGATGGTGCTTTGAGCGCCTTGACAGGAGCCAAACCCCACAAGGAGTAATAATGCCGTAAAAAAACAATCGGAGTCGGCATCGGCGGCCCTTTGAATCAGGTAAAAAGTAATATTGCATGTTTTCCATTTCAGGATTGTGCCAATTTCGTTACACGCTGGATGGCTCGGGACTGCCGTTGACGGGTGGTCAACCTGCTGGCAGGGTTTTGATCGATTTATGGAAATTCGCCCGGCGCTTCATGTGGGATGTACGGGGGAAAATTAACCGCATCGTGCGAGCAAAACGCCCGCACGTCGCCTCCGTGTTCGCGCAGCAGTTGCCGGATTTTCTTCCAATGCCGCCGGGGCATGGCAAACCCCGCCGTGACGATCCTCTCCATCAGGGCGCCGTTTGGATAGCGGTACGGTTGAGCCGGGGATACCTGCGGCTGGTATCCGTAAAGGTCGCCGCAATGCAGGAGCCATCCGCCTTCCCCGCGCACGGCGACGGCGCAATGGCCGCGGGTGTGGCCGGGGAACGGGATCAGGACGAAATCGGCCCCGCCGATCCGGATCGGCGGGGCGCAATCAAAATCGAACCAGCGCGCTCCGCAGGTTTCGTGGGCTTGCCAGCGCGGGCTATGGGCCCAATGCTCCGGCCGGTAGGCGTACCTCTCCATATATGTGCGCGGGCGCAGACACGCTTCGAGCTCCGCGCCGGCCAGGTGGATTGCGGCTTGGGGAAAATCCGGCAAGGCGCCGGCATGGTCCAGGTGCATGTGGGTCAGGAAGATGTGCTTGACGTCAGAAGGTTTGGCGCCGAGTTTCTTGATCTGCCGAACGGCCGTTTCTTCCGGATCGCGCGCACAGCTGCAGAGCGCCATGAATTGGCGCACCGCCGGCGTCGGATCGCCGCAATCGCGCAACCCCCAGCCGGCATCCACCAACGCCAGCCCTTCCGATGTTTCGACCAGCAGGCAATGGAGAACGCCGTCGCCGCGGAGGAAGAATCCGCCGGTGCCGTCCTTCCGGGGAAGGCCGAACGGGTGCATCGTGCCGCAGTTGAGGTGATGGATTTTCATGCGCTTCCGAACCTCCAATTCACCCCTCCCACACCCTCCCCAAATCTGTAAGGAAATGTCAAACCAAGTGAAGAATTATCTTCGCAGATTTGGGGAGGGAAGGGGAGGGGGCGGGGAGGGTGTGGGAGCGGCAAGTATTCCGTCCAGGAATTTCCCAGGATCGAACGGTTCCAGATGACCGACCTTCTCGCCCGATCTGACGAAGCCTTTCGGCAAGACCGGCTCCTTGCGGATGCGGAGGAAAGCCCCGCCTTTGGCCGATCCGTCGGGCTTGGCCGGAACGATGCCGTCCGCGCCGGGTGCGGTCGAGGGTGTTGCGCAAGGCGGTGGAATCCGGCATACCGGGGATTATATCCAATATGCCGTGATGGATGCCGCGATCCGAGGGGGTTTTCCGCCTCTCCGCTTGGGGGGAAGTTCGGAAAAAGCGGCGGCAGAAATTACTTAGCCACAAAAGGCGCAAAAAATCTGTGCCTTATGTGGCGATCTTTTCTTAAGGCGTGACCGTCAGAAGTTTCTTCACCTGCTGTGGATGTTTGGCGATGAAGCGCAATTCGTCCACGACGAGCGGCTTCTGCTTCAGTACGTTCGCGTAGCGCACCAGCTCCAGGATCTCCCGAGCTTCCTCGTCGCTCGTGAATTCCACCTCCATCTTCTCGTAGACGTTGCGGAAGCCCTTGATGCCGCTGTATTCGCCGACGCAGATCTGGCGTCCGGTTTCGATGATCTCCGGTTCCCCGCGCCCGAGTTCCTCGAAGTGGTAAAGCTCGTAGTTGCGTTCGTCCTTCAACACCCCGTCGGCGTGGATTCCCGAAGCGTGGGCGAAGGCGTTGTCGCCCACGCCCGGCTGGTTGATCGGGATCGGCACGCCGAAGGCATACGCGGCGTACTTGGCGAGCCGCCAGATTTTGGTCAGTTGGATTCCATCCTGCAGCGCGTAGCGTCCGGCGAATTCGGCCGATTTGGTGACGGCCAGGATCACCGACAGCAGGTCGGCGTTCCCCGCCCGCTCGCCGATCCCGTTTACGCAGGTGTTAATGTAGGCGTCCACCCCGCCGTCGACCGCGCCCTTGGCGCCCGCCAGGGAGCAGGCCACGGCCATCCCCAAGTCGTTGTGGCAGTGCAGTTCGATCGGCAGGCCCGTCCCGGCCGCCAGCTCCTTGACCCGTTCGTAGATCGAGAAGGGGTTGTCGTACCCGAGCGTGTCGCAGTAGCGGAGCCGGTCGGCCCCATTGTCCTTGGCGGCCAAGCCGAAGCGGACGAGGAACGGCAGGTCGGTCCGCGAGGCGTCCTCGGCGTTCACCCCGACGGTCGCGGCGCCGAGCTCCCGGGCCCGCCGCAACGCATCCACCATATCCCGCAGGACGTCCTCGCGATTCTTCCGGCCCTGGAACTTGCCCTGGGTCATCTGCTCCGAGGTTGAGGTGGAGATGTTGAAGTGCCGCACCCGGGTGAGGCGGAACGCCGTTTCCACGTCGGCGACGACGGCCCGCAGCCACCCGGAGAGGACGATCGGTTTCAGCGCGCCCGCTTCGGCCAGTTCCACGTTGGCGTTGAGGTAGTTGGTCTCGTGGCGGGTGGTGGGGAACCCGCATTCGCTCTGGAAAATTCCCAGCTCGTTCAGGTACCAGTTGATCATCGTCTTTTCCAGCTTTGCGAGGCCGAGTTTGGCCGTCTGCACGCCGTCGCGGTTGGTGACGTCGATCAGGTAGATGGTATTTCCCATGGGATCCTTCCTTTTGGCGGCCGTCGGGCTCGCCGTCCGGACGGATTATACCGTCTCGTCCGCGCAGGGCGCGGTGGAAATCCGGAGAATCGCGAAGGATTTTCTTTCTTGCCTTTCAAGTCTCCCGGGCGCCCTCCGCGGAGCCGTGATAAAATCCGACGCATGAGAAGAAACATCAACGTCAACTATAAGAGCCAATGGCCGATCCGGCAGATCGTCATCGGGATCGTCCTCTTCGGCTCCGGATTTGCGGTGGGCTACACCGCGCGCGATATCCCGGCCCTCCTGCAAAACTCCGGCGGCGCCGCCCAGAGCGCCTCGGCGCAGGACGATCCCTCCTGGGGTCCGGCCGACGCCAAGGTGACCATTGTGGAGTTCGCGGAATTCGAGTGCCCCTATTGCCGGCAATGGTATACCAACGTGTACGAGAAGCTGTACCAAACCTACAGCGACAGGGTGCGTTTCGTCTTCCGGGATTACCCGCTTTCCTTTCACGCCAACGCCAGGCCGGCGGCTGTGGCGGCCAATTGCGCCGGCGCGCAGGGGCGCTATTGGGATTACTTCAAACTGCTCTATGGGGATTCGCGCGGTCTGGGAAGCTCACTATATTCGACCTACGCCCAGGAAATCGGCCTAAACGTATCCGCGTTCAGCAGCTGCCTCACCGGCGGCCAATACGACAACGAAATCGACCTCGACTTGAAGGATGCCGAACGGTTGGGCGTAAGCGGCGTGCCGGCGTTCTTCGTCAACAGCCAGTTCATCTCCGGCATGCAGCCGTTCGAGGTTTTCCAGCGGGCGATCGAAAAGGAATTGAAGCAGTAGCGGCGCTGGACGGGCGCCGGTTTCCGGCCACCCGATGAGTTCGATAAGGCATGGTATTCCCCATGCCTTTTTTTGTGATGCGGGGATTCCATTGTCGTCTGTGACGAACGGACGCAACTTTCCGAGTTGATCCTTCGGACGGGCTGGCTCCCGTGCTGCTCGTGAGCGCGCTGCCGCGATTTATCTGATTCCGCCGGGATGACCTGCATGGCGGACTAGACGGTGTGAGGTCCTCCTAGGATGCAATCGGCGGACAGCCGTCTTGAAGTTCATTCCCATTCTAAAAGGCCGCAAGGTTAAAAAAAGGCAATTCGTCTGATTGAGCATACGGCCCTTTTTGGAAGATTTCCATGAATCCCCAAAAAAATTGGAAAATTTCCAATTTTCAGACCATATACGTGGAAACATCGCATGCTTTTTTGCCTCCTATGACTGTTTTATCGATCTGCTCAACCCAACATGAAGAATAATTGTAAACGGAAAAGGATGAAATAAAGCCGACAACTATGATCAAAGATAAATTGTAAAAAAATTTTGCTTCTTTTGAAACCTCACCAACAACCTGCGTGAAAATAACCAATCAGACCAAAGCCCAATAAATAAAGGATAAAACGAACACGAATGAGGTCGAAAGCCATTCCGGACGGAGAAAAGTTAACGCGGAAGGGAGAGTTCCGTGGATCCGTCAGCCGCGAGTCTTCAAGAATCTCACTCGCGGAAATGCAAATTCCGGTCAATTCGGCCACCGATTCCGGTGTAATCCGGCCGCCCCATACCAACCCTCCATCATCAGCGACGAGATTGT